>JACPZS010000110.1 GCA_016195385.1 Verrucomicrobiota bacterium | reverse complement strand
TTCGAGGGAAGTCTATGTCGCTTGCTTCAACTCATCCGATGCGCATACTTCGCCGCGCATGAAATCACGCGCACATCACCGCCGCCTCTGGTTGAAAGTGACTTCGCGAGGCCGCAACCGGCCACGCGCCCGGCGCGCTTGGGTTGCCAGCGAGCCAAAGTGTTTTTGCAAATGAATGCGTCGCAACTTTCGGTTGCCTTCTTCCTTCAGATGGCCGTCATCCTGGCCGTGTGCCGGCTGGTGGGCGCGCTCGCGCGGCGCCTCGGCCAGCCGCAGGTGGTCGGCGAAATGATCGCACCGTTTGTCGTCGAGTCCGTAGAGTTGCTTGATGTGCTCCGGTTCGCGGTTCACGTATCACTGTCAGCCGTTTTGAACTGGACGAAGCGACCATTCATCAACTCCAACGCGGCATGGAGTCCGGAAAATTCTCCGCGCAATCGCCGTCGCGAAAATATCTGAACCGGATCGGCATTGGCCGGAACTGCCGGCCGTCTTGCAAATCAATCCCGAGGCGATGGCTATCGCCGCGCCTTTTTTCTCTTTTTACTTCCGTGCGGTGCCGTAACTTCGCCGCATGTCCCGCGATTACGTTCTGCAACCTTTCCGGGCTGAAGTTCAGCTCCAGATCGATTACGCGCGCGAACTCAACGAGCAGCAATTGGCCGCCGTCACCGCGCCGCCCGGCCCGGCGCTCGTCATCGCCGGCGCGGGTGCGGGCAAGACGCGCACACTCACCTATCGCGTCGCGTATCTGCTGGAACAAGGCGTCCCGCCCGACCGGATTCTGCTGCTGACGTTCACGAACAAAGCCGCGCGCGAGATGATGCGGCGCGTCACCGAATTGATCGGCAGCGAATTGGGCACGCTCTGGGGCGGCACGTTTCATTCCATCGGCCACCGGCTTTTGCGCCGACACGCCGAACTCATCGGCTGCCAGCGGGACTTCACGATTCTGGATCGCGAGGACGCGAAGGATCTCGTAAGCGCCTGCCTGGCCGACGCGGAAATTGATCTCAAGGCCACGCGCTTCCCCAAACCGGACGTGCTCGCGAATCTTTTTTCGCTCGCGGTAAACAAACAGAAGTCCGTTTCCGAAATTCTGGCGCAGGATTACAGCTACTTCGCCTCGCTCGCGTCACAGATTGACGATGTTCGTCAACGTTACGAAGCGCGCAAACGCAAGAGCAACGTGATGGACTTCGATGACCTGCTCGTGCTGTGGCTAAAGCTGCTGCGCGACCAGCCCGAACTTTGCGAACAATACCAGCGCCGCTTCCAGTTCATCCTCGTGGACGAATATCAGGACACGAACAAACTGCAAAGCGACCTCATCGATCTGCTCGGCGCGCGGCATCACAACGTCATGGTCGTGGGCGACGATTCGCAAAGCATCTACTCGTGGCGGGGCGCGAATTTTTTGAACATCCTCGAATTTCCCAAACGCTATCCCAACGCGCAGACCTACAAGATCGAAGTCAACTATCGCAGCACGCCGGAGATTCTCACGCTGGCCAACGCCGCCATCGCGCCGAACATCCACCAGTTTGCCAAACAACTCGCGCCCGTGCGCAAATCCGGAATCAAGCCGGTGCTCGTGTCGTGCAACGACAGCAACGAACAGGCGGCATTCATCACGCAACGGATGCTCGAACTGCGCGAAGAAGGCGTGGCGTTGAATCAGATGGCCGTGCTTTACCGCTCGCACTTTCACGCGCTGGAACTGCAACTTGAACTTACGCGCCGCAACATTCCGTTCAGCATCACCAGCGGCATCCGCTTCTTCGAGCAGGCGCACATCAAGGACGTGAGCGCGTACCTGAAACTCGCGGGCAATCCGCGCGACGAAATGGCGTTCAAGCGGCTCGTGCAAATGTTGCGCGGCGTCGGCGGCAAGGGCGCGGACAAATTGTGGCGCGTGTTTGACACCGCGATCGCAGTGCCGACCGGCCCCGCGCCCGTCGCCACGGCGTTGCGGTCGGGTGCCAGCGGCGTGCCCAAAAAAGCCGCAACAGGATGGGAACAGCTTTGCGCCACGATGGAACAACTCGAAGCTGAACCCACGCGCAACAGCACATCGCAGATGCTCCGCGTCATCCTCGAGGCGGGCTACGAAGATTATTTGCAGGAGAACTTCGCCAACTATCGCGCGCGGCTGGAGGATCTGGAGCAGCTCGCTTCGTTCGCGCAGCAATTCGCGAGTCTCGAAGAATTCCTCACGCAACTCGCGCTGCTCTCCAACCTCGAAGCCGAGGACGACCGGCCCGCCACCGCGGACGATGAGCGCGTGCGGCTCTCCACGATTCACCAGGCCAAGGGACTCGAGTTCGACGTCGTGTTCGTCATCATGCTCTGCGACGGGCTTTTCCCAAGCGCGCGGTCGCTCGACACGCCGGAGGGCGAGGAAGAAGAGCGCCGTTTGTTCTACGTAGCCGTCACGCGAGCGCGCAACGAACTTTACCTGAGCTATCCGATTCTCCGCGCCACACACGGCCACGGTGGCGACTTGATGCAACAGGCATCGCGCTTTTTGAAAGATATTCCCAGCGAATTGCGCGAGGAATGGAACTTGCGACCGTTCAATCCGTATGGCGGATGAACCTCAATGCGGCGGTTGAGCCACCAAGACCGACTGCGGGCAGAACCCGACCAACAGTATCCTCTCGCCTTGAAGAAAAGCGTTGAGCGAAAACTGAAGAATTTCTGCATTGCCCTGGTAACCTGCATCGTGAGTCAACGATGACCTGGCAGCTCCGCGCCTCCGGCAACATTTAGCCGTGGGTCAACTTGGAGGAACTGCCACGGAAAAGTCGCGGGCGAAAAGCCTGAAAGTTTCAAGCCGGCCTAAACCTTGCACGCCCACCCCGATTCCGCCAATAGCCTTGCTTTGCCAAAGTTCTTTGTCCTAACTTGCCGCCGGTTCGTTCATGAAAATCTACATCGACGGCAAGTTTTACGACGAGAAGAACGCCAAAGTGTCCGTGTTCGATCACGGCCTGCTTTACGGCGACGGCGTGTTTGAAGGCATCCGCGCGTATCATGGGCGCGTCTTCAAGTTGCACGAGCACGTCCAGCGGCTTTTCTACTCGGCCAAGGCAATCTTGCTGACGATCCCGCTGACGCCGGACGAAATTTCGCGCGCGGTAATTGCCACCTGCCGGCGCAACAAGCTTCAAGACGGTTATATCCGGCTGCTCGTCACGCGCGGAGTGGGCACGCTTGGCTTGAATCCACGCACGTGCAAGCGGCCGTCGATCATCGTCATCGCCGGCAAAATCCAGCTTTATCCGCAGGAGTATTACGAACGCGGGATGGACATCGTCACCGTGCCGACGACGCGCAATCTGCACAGCGCGCTGAATCCCGCGATCAAGTCGTTGAACTATTTGAACAACATTCTGGCGAAGATCGAAGCGAACCAGGCCGGTTGCGAGGAAGCCGTGATGCTCAACGCGGAAGGTTTCGTCGCGGAATGCACGGGCGATAACATTTTCATCATCAAGGCGGGGAAGTTGTTCACGCCGCCGCTGTACGCAGGCGCGCTTTACGGCATCACGCGCGATGTGGTCTGCGAGCTGGCCGCCGAAATCGGGATGCCGGTGAGCGAGACAAATTTGACACGCTACGATTTATTCAACGCCGACGAATGTTTTCTCACGGGCACGGGCGCGGAGGTGATTCCGGTCACGAAAATCGATGGCCGCGTGATCGGTTCGGGCCAACCGGGCAAGGCGACGCGCGATCTCGTCCAGCGTTACCACGCCTTGACGAAGGTTTCCGGCGAGCCGATATACGTTTAGCTATGCTCTGCAATTTGTGCAAAAAAAACGAAGCGACGGTCCATCTGACGCAAATCGTCGCGGAGAAAATGCAGAAGGTGGATCTTTGCGAGGCGTGCTCGAAGGAAAAAGGCGTGAGCGACACGACCGGCTTTTCGCTCGCGGATCTCCTGCTCGGCCTGGGCGCGGGGCAGGAACTGGAAAAGGGTTCCTCCGCCGGCAACGAATTGAAATGCCCGCAGTGCGGTTTCACGCAGGCGGATTTCAAGAAGGCCGGCCGCCTCGGTTGCGCGGAGTGTTATCACACTTTCGCCGAAGGTCTGGAAGGCTTGCTCAAATCGATGCACAAGGGAGTTCGCCACACCGGCAAAGTGCCACAGGCGCTGCGACAAAGCCGCGAACTTACGGACAAGGTAAAATCACTCCAGAAAAAACTGGAGAAAGCCATCGCCGAGGAAAATTTTGAACAAGCCGCCGTCTGCCGCGACGAGATCAATCAACTCCGCCAGACCCACGGTAATTTGCTGCCCGGTTGAGTCATGAGCATCAGCGAATTTCTCAGCACCCCCGCCGAAATGTGCCGGCGCGAAGGCGCGAATGACCGTATTGTCATGTCCAGCCGCATCCGGCTGGCGCGCAATCTCCGAGGTTTTCCCTTCCCGGGCTGGGCTAAAAAAGCGGATCGTATCAAGTCCTTTGAAGTGATGCGGCCGGCGGTCGAAAGCCTGCCGATGATGGCCGGGAGTTTTTCCGAGGCGATGGAGAATTTGTCCGCGCTCGAAAAACAAATCCTCGTCGAACGTCATCTCATCAGCCGCGAGCACGCCGCGAAAGCCGCCGGCAGCGGCCTGGTGTTGAACAAGGCCGAATCACTTTGCGTGATGATCAACGAAGAGGATCATTTCCGTATGCAGGCGTTGTGCCCCGGACTGCAACTCAGGCAAGCGTGGCAATCCATCGACGAACTCGACACCGCTTTGGAGCGCGTGCTGCCGTACGCCTTTTCGCCGGAGTTGGGCTACCTCACCGCTTGCCCGACGAACCTCGGTACCGGCATCCGTGTCAGCGCGATGCTGCATCTGCCGGCGCTGGTGCTGGCCGAGCAGATGAACCAAATCATCCAGGCCGTGAACAAACTTGGCCTGGCGGTGCGCGGACTTTATGGCGAAGGCACCGAGGCGCTCGGCAACGTCTTCCAGGTTTCCAATCAAATGACGCTTGGCGAGAGCGAAGTTGAAATTGTCGAGAAGCTGAACAAGGTGCTCGCGCAGATGATCGAGCACGAGGAAAACGCCCGCGCCACGCTGCTGGAGAAAAAGCCCAAGATGGTTTTCAACCACATCGGGCGCGCGTACGGCATCCTCGCCAACGCACACAGCATCTCGTCGAAGGAAACGATGAACCTCCTTTCGCTGGCGCGGCTGGGCTTTGATTTGGGGTTGTTTCCCGGTATCCAGCGATCGCTGGTGGACGAACTCTTTGTCATCACGCAGCCGGCACATCTACAGAACGCGCATTCGGAAAAATTGTCCGCCGAGGCCCGTGATCTCCTGCGCGCCGACATGCTGCGCGAACGGCTCAAGCCGGTGAAACGGCCCAACCCGCCCGCCTCACCACCGGACGCCCCGGCGGCCGAGACGTGAAGTTCCGCCGCGCTGCCGCCCGCCTCAGTTGGCGTTCCAGAATTCCAGCGACGTCGTCAGAAAATTTTCAATCTGATCGACTACCGTCGATTCGTTGAACTTGGCGAGCACTTGCTGTTGCGCGCGATCAGCGATCTGGCAGCGCAACACCGGTTGCATCTGGAGTTCCTGAATGCGCGAGGCCAGTTCCAGAGCGTCCCCCGGTGTGAACACCCACGCGTTGTCGCCGTTGCGAAACAGTTCACAAGCGCCGCCCGACTTCGCGGCGATGACCGGCAACCCCGCCGCCATCGCTTCCAGCGGCGTCACCGCAAACGGCTCGTGCCACTCCGCCGGATAAATGAACGCATCATGGGCGCGATACACTTTGGGCAAATCCTCGTGCCAGTTGGACAAGGTCAGAAATTCCACCGGCAATTGGTGCCGGATGACGAACGACCGCAGTTGCGCGATGTATTCGGATTCGCCCCGGCCGCAAATGCTCAACGTGGCGCGCACGTTGTTTTCGCGTGCCTTGAGCAACGCTTGCAGCGCCGTCATCACGCCGCATTCCACTTCCAGCGAACTGACGATCAAGAATTTGGTGATCGACGCGGACTGCGGTTTCACGTCGGCGACAAATCGTTCCGTGCGAATCCCTGGATAAATTACCTCGCCGTGGCGGACCTGAAATCCGACCGCCTCCGTGCGCTCTTTGAGCATCTGGCTGCAAAAATAAATTCGGTCGAACCGAAAGCCGCCAATCGAATTCGGTTCCACTTTGGCGATGAACTCGGGTGAACCATAAACCGTGGGCAACCGATCGTAGCCGGCCATCATGCGCGTCGGCGCCGTCTCCTCGAAACGCCGCCGCTGGCCGATCAATTCCAAGCAAGCGCGTCCCAAGCCGGCGAGGAGCGGCGCCGGTTTGCGATTCCACCAGCGCAGCCAGCGATCCCGTCGCAAGCCCGCCGCGATCCAGTAGTCCGCCACGTCGTACACCGTCGGCAACTGCGAGTGGCGCAACGCGAAGATGAAGGACTTGGGCAGTCCCTCGAGGCTGAACACGTGAACCAGATCGGGTTCAAAGGTAGCCAACGTTTCGCGGAGCACCTGGTGATTCGCTTTTTCCAGCGCCGCCAATTCAAAATAAGTCTTGAGCGACGGATGGCCGTAAACTCCGTTGAGCCGCAGTCGCCGTTCAATGTCTTGATCGCGCTGCTCGGTGTTCATGCCGTGATTCGACGTGAGCACGCGCACCTCGTGCCCGCGCTTTTGCAAAGCCTCGGTGATCGTCTGGCAGCGAAAATCAAACGTGCCCGCGTGATGGGGCGGAAAGAGATTGGTGAGCGCCAGGATTTTCACGTTCTTCGGCGGCACAATAATTTTTCTCCTTGGCTCGCGCCAGCTTAGATTCACCGGTCGTGCGTCCTTGCGCGCAAATCAGCTTTTGGGCGAGTGAAGCGTTCTCGTTAGCACCCGGCTTCAGCCGGGTGTGGAGCGAATCTCGATGAATCAGCCGTTTCGACGGTTTCTCACTTTCGTTGGCTTCCAATTGGATCGCGTATCATCTCAGGAAAGCCGCTGAAGTGGCTGAACTCTGAGCCTCCCGGTTAAACTGGCTAAAGCCGGGTGCTAACGAGAACTTTTCTCCCACTCAAAAACCGATTTAATTCCCGCTGAAATCCGAGTGACAAAAAGCCGTTCCGCCTGTCCAATCGCCCGACAAGATGTTGCACACGACCACCAGCGACCCGGCCGGCGATTGAAAGAATTTGTCGTGCTTCCCGTCGTCCATCGCGAACTCATCAGCGCCGCCCGCCGGCGCTCCACGTACACGACCCGGCTGGCCACGGCGGGATTCGCGCTGCTCGCGCTGGTGTGGATGTATCTCTTTACGGGCATAACTGGCTCGACGGCCACGCGCGGCAAGGAACTTTTCGCCACGCTTACCATCTTTGCGTTCGTCTATTCGCTCTTTGTCGGGGCGTGGCTCACGGCTGATTGCATCAGCACCGAGAAACGCGAGAGCACACTGGGACTGCTCTTTCTCACCGACCTGCGTGGCTTCGACATCATCCTTGGCAAACTCGCCTCGTCGTCGATTGCTTCGTTCTACGGCTTGCTCGCCATCGTGCCACTGCTCGCGCTGGCTATCCTGCTCGGCGGCGTCACGCTCAACGACGTCGCGCGCGTCGCGCTGCTGCTCACGAACACGATGTTTTTTTCGCTGGCCATCGGCCTGTTCGTCTCGACCATCAGCCAGAACGAACGCAAGGCGCTGTTTGCGACAGTGCTGGTGATTTTTGTGATTACCGTGCTGCCCGTCGCGGTCGTTGGAATTATTCATGAGGTGCTCGAAATAAAACTTTCTGACACAGTTCAAGCTTTGGGCTTTCTCCCCAGTCCGATTTTCACAGTGATGGTGAGTCCAATCGCTGAAGCACCGGCAGGAGTGGGTGCGAGTGTTCCGTTCCCTTTTTTCACGAGCGTCACGGTGATTCATCTCGAAGCCTGGCTGTTCATCTGGCTCGCGAGCCGGTGGCTGCCGCGCGTGGCGCATGAGCGCCCTAAATCGGTGCGGCGGGAAAATTGGTTTCGCCGCTGGCGGCAATGGAGCTTTGGCGCGGGCGAACTTCGTCTCCAGTTTCGCCGTCGTCTCCTCGATCAAAACGCCTTCTACTGGCTCGCCGCGCGCGAGTACCGCAAGCCGCACTACGTCTGGTTCGCGCTCGGCGCCATCCTCGCGATGTGGCTCGGTTCGGCGTGGATGTATCCGCGCTTCTTCGAGGACACGGAAATCTGGATCGTGCTGGCCTTCATCTTCCACCTGCTGCTGAAGATTTGGTACACCTCGGAAGTCTGCACTCGGCTCCACGAAGATCGCCAAGCCGGCGCGCTGGAATTGCTGCTCTCCACGCCGCTCGGCGTCCGCGACATCGCGCGCGGGCAATCTGCAGCGCTACGCCGCCAATTCCTGCGTCCTGTGCTCGTCGTGCTCGCGCTCGATTTCATTCTGCTCGTCACGACTGGGAACATCCTTACGAGTACCAACAAGCCGGCGACGCTCGCCGCCATCGTCGCGGGCATGCTCGTCTTCCCACTCGATCTCTACGCGCTCAAATGGGTCGGTCTATGGCGAGCGTTGACGCAACCGAAGCTCGACCGCGCTCTCCTCGGAGCCTGGCTGCTCGTGCTCGCGCTGCCGTGGCTCGTGTTCGTACTCATCATGTCGCTGGTCAGTTATCTGATATTCGTCTTCAGATGGAACATTCCAAGCGAACCTGGCCGTGGGATTGGCATTGGGATAATCAGTTTCTGGACGCTGCTCGGCGTGGTGAATAGTGTCGTCCACGCGACGCGCGCGCGCCGGCGTTTCTTCGCCGAGTTTCGGAACATCGCAATGGCGCGGTTCGATGGGCCTGCGGTTCGCGAAAAAACTCCGCTACGCGCCGCGCTTGCGAATTTATTTCGCGGTCAACCGCAGGCTGAATCCGGCCCGCGCAAAAATTTTCTGCGTCGCCATCCGTGGTGGACGGCTTTTGCGTGCGTGGTTCTCGCGCTCGCCGGTGGTTTGATGCTCTATCGCCTGAACGCGCAACGGCAACTGGCACGCGAAGTGGCCGCCATTCAAAAGCGCGGCGAACCCATTTCCTTCGACGACCTCGCGCGATTCGTGCCATCCCTCGCGCCGGAAAACAACGCCGGCGAAAAATTGATGGCGCTCTTTCCGCAGGTCACGCCGCTCTATCAATTCAAACCAGCACCCGCGAAATCCAACACCGGCACGCTGCCGCTGCGTGGTCGGCTGCCCGACGATTATCGCCGCTGGTATCTGCAAGCCATCGCGGGCAACTCCAACGTCCTGCAAACCGTGCGTGAAATCGGTGGCTTCCAGCAGTCTCAATTTCCGATCAACTGGCGCCAATTTAACAATCCCGCTTTCTTCCAGTCATACCGCGAATGGTGGCACACACTCCGGATTGCCGAACTGCTCAACGTGCAAACCCTCTTGAGCATCGACGAGGGCAATCAAAGCCAGGCGGTGGATTCCATCGAACTGCGATTTCATTTGGCCCGCCTGCTCGGACAGGAGCCAATTGTGGCGGCCCACTCGTCGCGCCTTACCATCATCGGAGCCGCATTGGAGAGCATCGAGCGCCTGGTCAATGCCGGTACGTTGTCGCCGGAGACAATTCGTCGCTTGCAAAGTTTGCTGCGGACGGTGGAAACCAATTTGCTCGACACCGCGCCGCTCCGTCGCGCGCTCATTTGCGAACGTGCCGTGTTGATCGAAACCTCCCGCGAGTCAAGCGACGCCCTGGTCGCTCGCGCCGCGAGTTTTGGGGGTGGCCCGCCCGGAATCTCATCGGCCGCTTACGAAGGAATGAAGTTCACCGGGCGATGGGAAGCCACGATTGCAGAGGAATTGCGCCGGCAGTCCGCCGAAATCGAGTTGTTCAACCTGCCGTTGGCAGAGCGCCAGCGTCGGGGAGCGGAATTGGATAACGAGTGGGCGAAATTGAATGGCTTGGGATTCGGGCGATTCTTGATGGCTCCGCAGCGAGTTCCAATGGGTTACTACTAAGCAATATGTCACGTTCGGCATCATCATCGTCTGCGGCTTCTCAAGAATCTTCAACGACTTCGCGGTCCGCCCAAAGCCAGCGATGAAAACACTGCGCCCGGACTAGGCTTGCTGGCGAACGGATGCTTTGTTAATTTCCGGCCATGAGCGCGAATGAAGTGATTGAGCAGATCAGGCAGCTTCCGACAGAAGATCGCTTAAAGGTTTTTGCATTCGTCCATCAAGTCGAAGCGCAGATTAAGAAAACTCAGCCGGAGGCCGGCCGTGCCGACGATGTGAAATTCCAGCAGGCGGTTGACTGGGTCTTTACCGAGCACCGTGAGTTGATGCGGCGGCTTTCACAATGAGCGAACCACCGCTGTTCTTGTCGCTGGATCAAGTGTTCGCGATTCACCACCGTTCACTTGCGGAATTTGGCGGATCGGATGGAGTCCGCGATCTCGGTTTGATTCGGTCTGCGTTGGCGTCGGCGGAGAACACGTTTTGGTATGGGCATGGCGACGTATTCGACATCGCAGCGGCGTATGCGTTTCACCTTGCTGAGTCGCAGGCGTTCCTTGACGGAAACAAGCGCACTGGGGCCGGTGCCGCATTGACATTTTTGAAAACCAACGACGTGAGTTGCCGGGCCGATGATGCAATCTATGACGCCATAATCGCCATCGCGGAAAAGCGAATGGACAAGCCCGGACTGGCCGTCGTTTTGCAAGAGCTTGTTGAAAAGAAAATTTGAAACGCGCATTGAGTACACTCATGTCGAGTCTGACTGTCCTCGCTAGGAGCTACGAAGCATAATCCACTTCCGGTCATTATCGTTCGCGAGTTGACCAAGTCCTCAAAATTTCTGTGCCGGCTCGTGTCAAGTGTGCTGTAACAAAGATCCCCGATTTGCCCCATACGCTCGTTGTCGGGCGAAACGCAGCGATGGTTACGCCAAGACGCTCTGCCCAGCGCTCGCAGTTGCCAGTGACCCGGTGACCTGGCGGGCCAGGTTTTGCGAGCGCGCCAGGATTTCGGCGCTGGATTCGCAATTCAATGCGAATGCCGCCAGTTCGTTGGCTTCGCTCATCCGTGTGCGGCGAATGAGGAATTTGATTTGCGGCAGGATTCCCGGCGTCACGCTCAATTCATCCACGCCCAAGCCGAGCAGCAGCGGTGTCAGCTCCGGATCGCCCGCCATCTCGCCGCATACGCCGACCCAGATTCCCTGTTTGTGCGCGGCGTCCACGGTCATCTTGATGAGCCGGAGGATGGCGGGATTGGTCGGCTCGTAAAGGTGCGCAATTCTTTCGTTCAAGCGATCCACGGCGAGCGAGTACTGGATGAGATCGTTGGTGCCCAAGCTGAAAAATTTCACGCGCTTGGCCAAGGCGTCGGCGTTCACCGCAGCGGATGGTATCTCAATCATCGCGCCGATTTCCAGCGCATCATCAAACGGCAGATTTTCCGCGCGCAGTTCGGCTTTGTATTCTTCGACCAAGGCGTTGGCCTGGAGCAGTTCTTCAAGGCCGGAGATCATCGGATACATCAGCTTGATGTTGCCCTCAACGCTGGCGCGCAAAATGGCCCGGAGTTGGGCGCGAAAAATGTCGCGCTCTTGGAGGCAGAGCCGGATCGCGCGCCAGCCGAGGAACGGGTTCGCTTCGTTGGGCGACGTGAGGTGGGAAAGAAATTTGTCACCGCCGAGATCGAGCGTGCGAATGATGACGGGCTGCGGTTTCAAGGCGGCGGCGACCTGACGGTACGCCTGATACTGCTCTTCTTCCGTGGGCAGCGTTTCGCGGTTGATGAAGAGGTATTCCGTGCGGAACAAGCCGACGCCGGCCGCGCCGCATTCCATGACACTGTCGGCATCAGCCGCCTGCTCGATGTTCGCGGAGAGAATTATTTCGACGCCGTCGCAGGTCACCGCCGGTTTGTCGCGCAAGTCGCGCAGGCTGTCCAAAAAATCGGCTTGTTTGCGGACGATCTGGCCGTATTCAAAGAGTGTCTGATCGCTCGGATTGATGACGATGGTGCCCGTGAAACCGTCGAGCAATGCGTCGTAGCCGGACGCCAGTTGCTGGCTGGCCCCGTGTAGTCCGACGACGGCGGGAATGCGCAGAGAGCGCGCCAGAATGGCCGTGTGCGATGTCTTGCTCCCCACATCCGTCGCGAAACCCAGCACCTGCTTTTTGTCGAGCTGGGCCGTGGTTGAAGGCGCGAGATCGTGGGCAATGACGATGCATGGCTCGGAGAGTTTGCTCAACGCGTTTTCGTCGGCGTGACCAAGCAGGTTGTTCATCACGCGCTCGCTGATGTCCCGCAGATCCGAGGCCCGCTCGCGCAAATACTCGTCTTCGATCGCCGCCCACGCCGCCGCGAACTGCTCGGTGACGCGGCGGAAGGCCTGTTCCACGTTGAGCTTGTCTTCCTGGATGAGACGCGTGACGGCACCGATGAGGGTCGGGTCTTCGAGCACGAGCAGGTGGGCTTCAAAGATGGAAGCGTCTTTATCGCCGGTGCGTTCGCTGACTTGATGTTGAACTTCGAGAATCTGCTGGCGCGTGCGGATGCGCGCGTCATGAAATCGTTGCAATTCACCCGCAACTTCCTCCTCGGCGATTGCGCGATCCGGAATTTGCGCCTGCGCCTTGCCCAGCACCAGCAGCTTCCCCCGGCAGACTCCGCCAGAAACGGGGATGCCGCGAAACACTCTCTCTCCCACGCGCGACGGCTCAGGCATGGCGTATCATTAACCAGTGTCCGGGGTTTTGGAAATCAAATTCTGTCGCTCCTTGGTGTTTGCAGCCTCGATGACCAGACGAAGAACGTCATTGCGCAGGTCGCCCGTTTGGCTTGCCGCGCCGCCGCCCGCACCCAAGCACAACAACAGCCATGCGGCGGAGCAAGGCGTCTCCGAACACGAAGCTTCGCAAAAGGGAATGGCAGAAAAGGCCCGCGAGTTCACCGCGCCGCGCGAACTAGTCTGGAAGGCATGGACGGAGCGCGACCGGCGCATGCGATAGTTCGGGCCGAAGGGTTTGACAATGAAGACGGCGCAGTTGGATTTCCGTTCGGGCAGGACGTTTCATTACTGCATGACTGCGCCCGACGGCAGGGAGATGTGGGATAAGTTTGTTGATCGTGAAATCGTCGCACCGGAGAGAATCCTTTGGGTAAATTCTTTTTCCGCCATGGACGGCGGAATCACGCGGCATCCATTCAGCAACCTGGCTTGGCCGTTGCAAATGCTAACGGAAGCGAGCTTAGTCGAGAGCGAGGGCAAAACCACGGTCACGATCAAGTGGACGCCACTTGACGCAATAGACGAGGAACGTCAGACCCTCGACCGTGCGCGCGATGGCATGACGCAGGGGTGGACGGGGACGTTCGATAAATTGTCGAATTATTTGGCAAAAGCCGGCACAAAAAAAGGGCAAGCGTATGAGAAAATTAGTTCTTAAGATGTCCGTCTCCGCAGCTGGTTTTGTCGGTGGGCCTGACAGCGACCTGAGTTGGGTATTTCCCACGATTGATGGCGAAGTGACCAACTGGCTCGTGGACGTGTTGGGCAACGCCGGGACGCACATCATGGGCCATTCACTCTACGAGGTGATGCCGCATACTGGCCGACGGCGGACAACCCATTTGCCGCGCCAATGAACACAATCCCGAAAGTTGTCTTCGCCAAAACTTTGAAGCGCGTCGGTTGGAAGGATTCAGCCCGAAAACCGAAGTTGGCCACGAAAGAACACAAAGAGCACAAAGAAGGACGGGCTGGAATTGAAGGATAATGGCGGACAGATTTTTTCCCGCCGCAACCACTCCTCGATGCTGCTCTTTGCGTTCCTTGTGTTCTTTGCGGCAATTCAATTCCGGTATTCGGGTTCAGAAGTTGCAAGCGGCGACCTGCAATCCGGTATCAAACGTCTGAAGCAGCAGGCCGCTCACGATCCTTTTCTGTTCTTGCCTCCCAGCCGATTCGGCGTATCCCTTGGCGGTCGCCAGAATTCAATTGCCTATGAACTGCTTCATGCTCTCACCCGCCTTCCGTTTCGCCTGCCTTGCGGCGGTGCTCACCGTTGCCGCCCCGCAACTTTCCGGCGCAGACTCGACCGAGCCGATGAACTGGACGGCCCAGCAGGATCACCAGAACATGAAGGAACAGTTGGGCATCACCCGCCTTCGCCCCGGCCCGAGCGGCAACGCCAACGCGACGACCAACGCGGCCAATTACGACCCCGCCAAGGCCAATCCCTTTCCCGACCTGCCTGAACCGCTGTTAACGAAGGGCGGCCAGAAGGTCACCACCGCCGAGCAGTGGTGGAAGGTGCGCCGCCCGGAAATCGTGGAGGACTTCGAGCGCGAAGTCTTCGGTCGTGTACCGAAAAATGTTCCGAAGGTGACGTGGACGGTCTTGACGCAGGCGACGGACCGAGTGGTGGGTGAACTTCCAGTCATCGCGAAGCAATTGGTCGGGCAAGTGGACAACTCGTCCTGCCCGTCGATCAAAGTGGACATTCAAATGAACCTGGTCACGCCGGCGAACGCCAGGGGACCGATGCCCGTGCTGATGATGTTTGGCTTTGGCAGCGGCCTTCCCCGGCGACCCGGAGAGCCTGCGCCCACGAACCGCTTCGGCGCGTTCGGCGGCTTCGGCGGCGGCACGAACGCCGGCCCGTCTTCGACTGAAATGCTCATCGCCGCCGGCTGGGGTTATGCGACGATCGTTCCCAACAGCATTCAGGCCGACAACGGCGCGGGCCTGACCAAGGGCATCATCGGCCTCGTCAACCAAGGCCAGCCGCGCCAGCCGGATGACTGGGGTTCGCTCCGCGCCTGGGCTTGGGGCGCGGCGCGTGGACTGGATTATCTCGAAACCGATTCCACCGTGGACGCGAAGAAGGTCGGCATCGAAGGCGTGTCGCGCTACGGCAAGGCCGCGCTCGTCACGCTCGCCTTCGAGCCGCGTTTTGCGATCGCGCTGGTCGGTTCCTCCGGCGAAGGCGGCGCGAAACTGCACCGCCGGAATTTCGGCGAAGCCGTCGAGAACCTCACCGGCTCTGGCGAATATCACTGGATGGCCGGCAACTTCCTCAAGTACGGCACGGCCGAATCCAAGTTCGGCAGCAAGAACGCCGGCGACCTGCCGGTGGACGCGCACCAACTGATCGCCCTCTGCGCGCCGCGCCCGATCTTCATCAGCTACGGCATCCCCGCGCGCGGCGACGCCAACTGGCTCGACCAGCAAGGCAGCTACATGGCCACGGTGGCCGCCGGTCCCGTTTTCCGCCTGCTCGGCGCGCGCGACATCGGCGAGAAGGAAAACTACCGCGCCGCGAAGATGCCGCCCGTCAACACCGACATGCTCGACGGCGAACTCGCCTGGCGTCAGCACGACGGCGGCCACGAAGACCGCTCAAACATGAAACACTTCATCGCCTGGGCCGACAGGCTCCTCAAATACGCGCCACCCGCCGCGGTGCCGGCCAAATAGTCCGGCTTCATTTCCCGGACGACAGCCCGAGGCCGTCGCGCAACTGCCGCCCACACCCGGCATCGCCAGTTCAACCACCGAAAAACTTCCCGGTGTGTAACACCGCGAGCGACGGAAACAATTACCTGGCTCGCTGCATCTGCCGGGACAAATGGCGATCATCTCTGCGCCGGACAACGCGGTGAGTTTGCCGAGGTCGCGGCCGACTTTTGAGTGGGTCGTGAGCGTGTAGGCAATGCCAGTCTGCTTCAGATGTTGCGCGAAAGGCGCATGCACTTTGAAAAGGAAATCACCCTCGCCCACGACCATGGGCAACCGCAGCGCGTCTTTACGTTCCTTCGCCTGCGCCGTTCGCGTCCGCCGACTTTTCAATCGCCGCCACGAGCGCCGCCGCCGAGCCGAAGAGTTCGGGATACTTGAGCGATAGCCTCAGCGCGCCGCCGCCGACCAATTAGAAGCTGCAGAAGCCGTGCGCTTCCGGTTTGGCGAGCGTGCGATATTCGCGGTCGATGTGGGGAGCAGTTCGAGGGTGAGCAGCGTCTCCGCCTTCACGCTCACGTTCGTCCAGTCGCGATAGCGCTGGCCTTGCCGCCGTTGGGGAAGACGTAAATCACCGGCGTGACGCTGCCGCCCGTCACCTCCGCGTGGACGAGCCGGGCGAACCCGGCGTCCGAATTCTCCGCGCCGCCCACGCCGTGCAGAAAGAACGCTGCTGGAAAACGCCGCTCCGGATCCTTGTCGTACAGCGGTGACAGATAGCTACAGTAGCCGACCGAGCGCCTCATCGACGCACTTTCGGTAGTCTTGTGCCGCAGCCCAGGAATTTTCAGTTCTTTCGGGTCATTCCACTTCCAAGTCTCCAGGTTTTCCGTAGCGAACAGGCCGGGGCGATCAGGGAGAGCAAGGCCAAGGCGGTGCAGCCGGGGTTCTTCAGCAGTTGACGGAGGGCGAAGTGGAGGTCGTTCATAAGTCGGCACTTCAAAGTTCGGTCACTGGTCGCTCATCACCGTTTCCACCTTGGCCATTTGGCCCTGTTTCGTTTCTGTCATTCGATCGGCAACGGATCGCCAAAACGTCGCTTGGCGAGGCGCAGGCGGTTGGGGGTGCCAAGCAATTTGTCGGATTCAAATGCGGCGGAGAGTTCGGCCCTTACCATCTGGTCACGCACCGGCTGGCCCATGGCGTTGACCGGGCTGAGGATTGCCACGGGGGCGGGGAGAGACGGCTTCGAGCAGGTCGCCCGTGTCGTAGTGTTTCAGCACGCTGGGGATGACGACTTCAGAAAGGTTTTGTGCAGGCCAGCGTTCAGCGCCATGCGGTAGGAGACAAGCGCGCCGTCGATGACGAGTCTGGAGACACGCGAATCGAGCGCGGCCGCGTGGAGGGCGACAAGGCCTTGGGCGCCTTTGCCATAGACGGTAATTTGCGAGGCGTCGGCGTCGGGACGTGAGACGATGTAGTTGAGCGCGCGGATCGTGTCGTCCGTTCGCAGGCCGATGATGGTCTTGCCGACGGCGATGGAGCGGATCAGGGGCTGCATGTAGTGGCCGAGAGAAAGTTGGTTGGGGTTGGGCGGCGGCTCGCCAAGGACACTGCGGGGCTGGAATGCCATGATGAGGTGGCCGGATTTGGCGAGGCGGACGAAGTCGGCGCTCGCGGCCGTGCGTTCGTGGGGTGCGGCGTCCATCCAGAGGACAACAGGACGCGGGCCGGTTTGTTCGGGCACGGCGATGAGCATGTCGAGCGCGAAACCCGGTTGCACTTCGAGAGTGACCGTATCGACGCGGTAGCCCTCGGCCTTTTGCTTCTCAGCGACTTTGGCCGCGACCGCGTCGCCGGGTTGTGCAACCACGGCGGCGAGCGTGCGGATGTCGGTCTTGAGACGCGATCGATTTGGTGATGACCATTTTTTTCTCCGCCTCGGCTCGCGCGAGGTCTTCCGCCGTGACGGAGCCGACGATGGACGTCGCGACCTGGCTGGTGGGCGTCACGGTGGTCTCGTCGGCGTCTTTCGGGCGCAGAAGTGCGAACGTCGGTACGGGCGCGTCCAGGCCCTTGAGATGTTTGAAGACACTCCTGTCCCGTTAAGGTTTTCCTGACAACGGTTTCAGCTCGATAAAATCGGCGTTTTCTCGTTGTCCGGTCATTTTTCGATTTCAATTCTGCGACCCCTTCCCGAGGGTGTTCCACCGCCAACCGGCGGTTTTCCACC
>JACPZS010000109.1 GCA_016195385.1 Verrucomicrobiota bacterium | reverse complement strand
ACTATTCTACAGATTTTGAGCCTCACGCTCTTCGAGAAAATGCCCGTTTCACGGGCCCTGGCTCAACTTCCACCCACTCCCACATCACCCAGCACCGATAATCATCAATGTTTACTGGGCTTTTAAGCGGGACAGGAGTGAATTACTATATAATGGCGCACGCGACCCGGTCACCGATCCCGCACCCTCAATGGATCTCGATTTGGATGTGCCGGGGCTGGACACGGCCATCACCCGATATACGAACTACCCGCCCGGCGGTGCCGTCGAACTGTGGACGGTCATTGGTGCCGGCCACGGATTGAATCCGTCCCCGCAGTTTTCACCGCGGGTCATCGACTGGCTGCTCGCCCATCCCAAACCATGAGAGCGGCCCATCTGGACGAGCACGTTGGTTTTCCCGGCCGCTCTCAATTTCAGCGACTCGCAGAGCGGCGTCTCCTCGGATCGCTTTTACCGCGCCCGCCTGCCGTAGTGTGACTCGCGAGCGGCAAGCCGACGGCTTGATCAAGTAGGCGAGGGCTGCGAGATCTTAGACTCGAAAACCGAAATTGGCCGCGAGAGAACACAAAGAGCACAAGGAAAGACGGGCTGATTTTGATCACAGGATGATGGTCAGAGTTTTCCCTGCGACAATCGTTCCCCGCTCCTCTCTATGCGATCTTTGTGTTCTCTTGCGGCCATTCAATTTCGGAATTCAGGTCGAACGGACTTTCAACGGATCTCAACCACGCGGCTGACCGCCATCAACGCCTCGCTCGGATGACGCATTTCGCATAGGTCGTCCTTGGTCCGTTCACGGGAAATGATCGGCGAAGCCACGGCTTCGTCGAACGACTCGTTGTTCGCTTCCTGAAACATCGCAGTGCGCCGGCCGCGTGTCACAAGAGGTCGGCGATGCGCCGATGGGCGCTGGGGAAAGCAAGTTTGACCAGTTCAGCACGCCGGCACCAACGCGCCGGGCCTTCGTTCAGAATCGCGGGACGAATCGCGAACAGGGCGCGGAAAAATTCAACCGTGATCCGATAACGCGTGATCGTGTGCCGCACCTGGCACAAATGTTCCAGCCGCGCGGAAGCCATGGAGAAGAGGCGCGCGGCGATCCGGGCGGCATCGAACGGCGCTTCGACTTCCTGGTTCGGAAATTCCCAGAGCCGCGCATTGACGCCGGCGGCCGGACGCTGGCGCACGAGGTAATAGTCGTCCACCTGCGCGACAAACGCGACGAACGTGCGGGCCGTGGCCGGCGCACGCTTCGCCAAGTTCGGCAAATTTTCGATGCGCCCTTGCTGACGCGCGACGCAATGCGGGGCAAGCGGGCACACGTCGCATTTCGGTTCGCGCGGCAGGCAAACCAACGCGCCCAATTCCATCAGGCTTTGGTTCAGCCGCGAGCAGCGCTGATGTTTCGATGTGTTGGCACGAGCCGCGAGTTGGACCAGATCTTCGGCGAGTTGCCAGAGCCGATCCGTCGTTCGTCTGGCTCGCACCGGCGCACGGATGCCAAAGACACGCGTCAATACGCGGATGACGTTGCCGTCGAGAATGGGCGCGGGCTGGTTGAATGCGATGCTGCAAATCGCCCCCGCTGTGTAGCGTCCGATTCCAGGCAGCGCGATGACTTCCGCAAAGTCGCGCGGAAATTCACCGCCGGATTTTTGCACGATGATTTTGGCGGCGGCGTGAAGATTGCGCGCGCGGGTGTAGTAGCCAAGTCCTTCCCAAAGTTTCAGCACCCGCTCCGGATCGGCGGCGGCCAGCGCGTGGACGTTTGGGAACGTTTGCATCCAGCGCTGCCAAAATGGGAGCACGGTCTTGACCTGCGTTTGCTGGAGCATGATTTCGGAAATCCAAATCGCATACGGGTCGCGCGTGCGCCGCCACGGCAGATCGCGGGCGTGTGTGTAGAACCATTTCAGCAACAGCGGCACGAGGAGCGCAGTTTTTCGGCGACGCGCACTGGAAAGAATCCCGGGTCGCGTTCGTTTCTCCGCAGGTTTGTGTTTGGTTTCGCCCACGGTGGTGGAAGTAGCGATGGACAGCGGCGGTGCCATCACGCTCGGCGCACGTGAAGCTCGCGGGCCAGGGCCAGCGCGCCCGTCGGCACGGCGTCTTCACCCAACGCCGTCAATCGAATGACTGGGCCGGGGTGAAATGCTTCCATGACGAATGGCGGCAGAGCGTGCGCCACGGCGGAGCGCAACGGCTCGCCAAGCAGCGCAAGTCCGCCGCCCAGCACGATGACTTCCGGGTGCATCAGTTGAATGACATGCGAAAGCCCGAACGCGAGATCCGTCGCAGTCTCCGATAAAATTTGCATCGCGGCGGCATCGTTTTGCCGGAGCGCCTCGGCGAGAAACCGAGCCTCGCCGCCAATTTTTTCTCCCACGAGTTTGCTCAAGAGGCTGGACGAATCGCGTGCCTTTAGTTCGCGGATTTTTCGATCCACCGCCCAGCCCGAACAGCGTGATTCGACGATCGTGCCGGCGCGATCTAAAAGCACATGACCAATCTCCGCTTCACCGGGCTTCGCGCCGTGATAGATGCGGCCATTTACGACCAGTCCGCCGCCCACGCCACTGCCAAGCGTGACGTAGAAAACCGGATTGAACCCAACGCCCGCACCGTGCCGCGCCTCGCCCAACGCCGCGACGTTGGCATCGTTGTCGATGAACACAGGCAGGCCGCTCAAATTTTTCAGCCATTCGCCGAGCGCGAATTCCGACCAACCCTCGACCTGATGCGAACAGCAAATCATCCCTGTTTGCCAGTCCACCGGCCCGCCGAAGCCGACGCCTATGGCGCCAGGGCGGACGGGAGCCAGCAATTCGGGCAGCGTGCGCTCGATTTGCTGCCGGATGCCCGCGCCGCCTTCGTCGGGCCGCACCGTCAAGCGGCGGCGCTCGAGGATCCGCGCCGATTCGTCGCCGAGGACGAGCTGGAGTTTCGTGCCGCCAATTTCGATGCCGAGAAATGATGCAGCCATTTTTGTTTGCCGGGAGATTCGATGCACACGCTGAATCGCGGCAATAAAAAACTTTCACGCCCGGAACCAGCGGTGTGGGGAATTTTAATTTGCCGCCGCGAAACGCGGTCGCTAGCGTCCTCGCGCACGAATCGAAAAAGCAAATAAAGATCTTCTCATCAAACTATGAGCCGCCCGCCCTTGACCGCCGGTGAAGTAACTGAGTTGACGATCGGACTGAACCGCCTCGCCCGCAATCTTTGGTGGACCTGGAATCAGGAGGCGCAGGAGATTTTTCACGAACTTTCCCCGCGCGGCTGGCAGAACCTCTACCACAATGCCGTGGCGGTGTTGCACGAAGTCTCCGACTACGAATTGCGCGTCCGGTTGCAAGATCCGGATTTCGCGGCCCGTGTGCGCGAAGTGCTCAAGTGTTTTGAGGCGTACTTGAAGGACGCCAAGACCTGGGGCCGGCAGCACGCGCCAACGCTCGCGGAAAACCCCGTGGCGTATTTCACGGCGGAATTTGGCTTTCACGAAACACTGCCCATTGCCGCTGGAGGTCTCGGTGTGCTCGCCGGCGATCACGCGAAGGCGGCGAGCGATCTTGGCCTCGGGTTTGTCGGCATCAGCCTGTTCTACCGCGAAGGCTATTTCCAACAGGCGATCAACCACGACAACTGGCAGACCGAATACTACACGCAGCTCAATCCGCGCAATCTGCCGATTGAGCCGGTGCTCGACGCGCGCGGCGAACCGCTGGTGTGCATGGTGCGCATCGCGATGAGCCAGGTTTATTTCACCGCCTGGCGCGTGAATGTGGGCCGCAATCCGGTCTATTTGCTCGACTCCAATTTGCCGCAAAACGAACCGCACCATCGCGAATTGACGTTGCGCGTCTATGGCGGCGACAGCACGACGCGCATCATGCAGGAGATTCTCCTCGGCGTCGGCGGCGTGCGGCTGCTGCGCGCGCTCGGCGTGCAGCCCTCGGTGTTTCACATGAACGAAGGGCACGCGGCGTTTTTGACGCTGGAGTTGATTCGTGAAAAAATGGCGTCGGGACGGAAATTCGACGCGGCGCTGGCGAGCACCAAGGCCGAGTGCATTTTCACCACGCACACGCCCGTCGAAGCCGGGCACGATCGCTTCAGCAGCGAATTGATGGGTTACGCCGCGCAAAAATTTTGCAAGCAACTCAAGCTTTCAGCCGCCGAATTGATGGCGCTCGGCCGCGTTAAGCCGGACGACGATAACGAGCCGTTTTGCATGACTGTGCTGGCGCTCAAAGCCTCGCGCGCGGCGAACGGCGTGAGCGAATTGCACGGACGCGTCAGCCGCGAAATGTGGCAATGCCTCTATCCGGGAACGCCGGTAGATCAGGTGCCCATCGGCCATGTGACCAACGGCATTCATCTTATCGGCTGGATGAAAGGCACCGTGCGGCGCTTCTGGCGAAGCAAACTCAGTGGCGCGAAAGCAGCGGCCAGTGGCGGCGAGGAAACCCGCTTTTGGAGCACGAGCAACGGTTCCAGCTGGGAGGCTGACATCAACGCACCGGAATTCTGGCAACGCATGGCGGACCCAGGCTTCACTTCCGACGAGGAACTGTGGTCGTTGCGCTACCGCTTGCGGCGCGAACTGATTGAGTTCGCCCGGCGCCGCCTGTTGCTGCAAGGGCAGCGACTGACGCAGGGTGACTTTATCGCCTTTGATCAATTGCTCAATCCGGACGCGCTCACCATCGGCTTTGCCCGCCGTTTCGCGACTTACAAACGCGCGCCACTCATTTTTCAAGAATTCGAAAACATCGTAAAACTCACGCAAGACAAACTTCGTCCGGTGCAATTCATCTTCGCTGGCAAGGCGCATCCACGCGACGAGGACGGCAAGCGCTTCATCCAGCACATCATTCATCTGAGCAAATTCAGCGAACTCAAAGGCCACCTCGTGTTCATCGAGAACTACGACATTCATGTCGCACGGCAGATGGTTTCCGGCTGCGACGTATGGCTCAACAACCCGCGCCGGCCGCTCGAAGCCTCCGGCACCAGCGGCCAGAAGGCGGGCTGCCACGGTTGCCTGAACCTGAGCATCCTCGACGGCTGGTGGCGCGAAGGCTACGACGGCACCAACGGCTTTGCCATCGGCGATGATTCGCATCCCGATTCCATCGAACTGCAAGACCAGCGCGACAGCGAAAATCTTTTTCAAACTTTGACCGAGGAGGTGATGCCGCTGTTTTACGCGCGCGATGCGAATGGCATTCCGCGCCAATGGCTCCAGCGAATCCGCCGCGCGATGGTCACGCTCGTCCCGCAGTTCACGACCTGGCGCATGGTGCAGGAATACACGCAGAAGTATTACCTGCCGAAGAGTTGACGGTTCGGCCCCTCGGATTGCAGTTTCGCCGCCGCGTTGCCGAAATTGATTTCGGCTCCGATGCCTTTCCCGAAGGCGTGAGCGTTGCCCGGCGACCAACCCTCGGTGTGCCCGCAGACGCACAGTTCCCAAACGCCGACATTCCGGCTTGAATGCGCGCCACAACGAAATTTTTCCCGCTGGAAAATGCCGGAATTACGAATTGCATTGAAGATTCGTATCCGTATTCTGTGGGGCCGATTTACCGGATGAGACAGTTTTTAACCATCGCGATTAATGCGTTCATGGAGCTGGTGCGCCAGCCCATCTTCCTGATTTTGATGACCGTGTCAGCCGCGTTCATCGCATTTTTGGCGAGCATCTATTATTTCGGTTTCGGCGACGACCAGAAGATGGTCAAGGACAGCGCGCTCGCGATCATGCTCCTCGCCGGATTGTTTGGCGCGGTGTTGAGCGCGTCGGCGTCGGTGGCCCATGAAATCCGCTCCGGCACGGCGCTGGCGGTTTTGGCGAAGCCGGTGGGCCGCATCCAATTCATCCTCGCCAAGTACGCCGGAGTCGCGGCGGCGCTTTCGTTGCTCACGTTCACGAATCTGATTGTGTCACTGCTCGCGAGCCGCATGGCGTTTGATGTTTACGGCTCCACGGATTTTCTGGCGCTCGGAACCATTTACGGCGGGATGCTGCTCGCCTATCTGCTGGGCGGCTTCAGCAATTATTTTCTCCACCGCACGTTCGTTTCGGACGCGGTGTTCGCGCTCGTCGGGATGCTCGTGCTCGCCTTTCTGATCATCAATTGCTTCAACAAAGACGGCGAATGGCAGGCGTTCGGCACGGGCATCGACTGGCGCGTGGTGCCGGCGTCGATTTTAATTTTGTTCGCACTGTGGTTGCTCGCTGGCCTAGCCATCGCGTGCTCGACGCGCTACGAAGTCATTCCGACGCTGGCGATTTGCTCCGCATTTTTTCTGCTCGGACTGATGTCGGATTACATGTTTGGCCGGCGCGCGGAAGCCGGTTCGTGGTGGGGCGAAATTTGTTACACAGTGCTGCCGAACTGGCAGTTGTTCTGGCTGGCGGACACTTTGGAAAAAGGCAAGAGCGGCATTCCGTGGTCGTATGTCGCCAGGAGTTTCGCGTACGTCATCGGCTACCTTGGCGCGGTGCTGGCGATGGCGTTGCTAATGTTCGAGGATCGGGAATTGAGTTGAGGGTGTGATGGAACGAAACATTCAAAAAGTCGGCGTCGTAAATCTCGTCGCGCTGTTCTTCGCGGCGGCGGCGAGTTTCGCGGTCGCGCGTTTCAGTGCGTCGTTGGCCGGACAGATCAGCAGCGTATTCCTCGGGCTGGGTTTTCTGGCGGCGGCCGTCAGTTACTTCCAGATGCGTCTCGAAGATCGCGAGCGCCTGGAAAAACTCGAGTTCGATGAACTGAACAAGTCGCGTGGCAGCTCGACGATGTTCACCACGACCGAAGCGGAAGTGTTCCCGGCCCGCCGCGCGCGTGAGCAATTTGAACGCTTCATGGTGCCGGCGTTCACGGTGATTCTTTTTCTGTTGCAAGCCGGCGTCGCGTTCGTCCTCTGGAGCGAACTGAAAATCATTGCTGCCGAGCCGCTCCGAAAGCCGCTCGTGGCGATGGCGCTGTACGGCCTGTTCGCGCTCGTGTTGTTCCTGCTCGGCAAATACTCCGCAGGCATCGCGCGGCTGGAAGGCCAGCGTTTGTTGCGACCGGGCGCGAGCTATCTGCTGCTGGGCGCGTATCTTTGCTTTGCGGTGGTCGGTTGCATCGTCGCGGTCGAAGCGGGATTTCTCCGGGTCGATTTCTACGCGGCGCACGCGTTCAGCGCGCTGCTCACGCTGGCGGCGGTGGAAACGTTCATCAATCTCGTCCTCGAAATCTATCGTCCGCGCCTCAAAGGCCAGCTCGCGCGGCTGCTCTACGAAAGCCGCTTGGTCGGTTTGCTCAGTCAGCCCGAAGGCTTGATCACGACGGCGGCGCAGGCGCTCGATTATCAATTTGGCTTCAAAGTTTCCGACACATGGGTCTATCGCTTCCTGGAAAAAGCGATCGCGTGGCTGATCCTGCTCCAGTTCGGCGCGCTGCTGCTCTCGTCGTGCTTCACGTTCATTCAGCCCGGCGAAGAAGGTTTGCTTGAACGCTTCGGCAGTCCGGTCGCCGGTCGCGAAGTGCTCCAGCCCGGGCCGCATTTGAAAGCGCCGTGGCCGATTGATCGCGTCATTCGTTTTCACACACAGCAAATCCAGAACTTCAACATCGGCTTCACTCCCGACGAGGACGAGGAACATGAAAAAACCATCGTTTGGACGGTGAAGCATTTCAAGGAAGGCACCAATCTCGTGCTCGTTGCCGCGCGCGACAGCGCCGGTTCGACCACGGGCACCAACGATCAAGCCGTGCCCGTGAGCCTGCTCACGGCCGGAATTCCCGTGCAGTATCAGATCAGCAACGTCGGCGCGTGGGCAACGAATTACACCGATGCCGGGCAGATGCTCGAACAACTCGCGGCGCGCGAAGTCGTCCGTTATTTCGTCGGCGTCGATCTTAACGAAGTCATTTCCACCGGACGCCAGGCGGCGGCCGACGCGTTGCGCGAGCGCATCCAACAGCGCGCGGACGAATTAAAACTCGGTGTCAGCATCCTCTTCGTCGGCATGCAGGACATCCATCCGCCGACGCAAGTCGCGGATAAATACGAAGAAGTCGTCGGCGCGTTGCAAGTGAAGGAAGCGAAGATTCTGGACGCCGAAGGCTACCGCGCGAAAGAAATTCCGCTCGCGAAAGCGCGCGCCGAAAAAGCCGTTCACGACGCTGAATCCTATCGCTTCCAAACCGTGCCCGTGGCGATCGCGGAGGCGGCGCAATTCACCAACCAGGTCGCCGCGTTCAAGGCCGCGCCGAAAGTTTACACGGCGCGTTCCTATTTCCAGACGCTCGTGCGCGGAGCCAGCGCCGCCCGCAAGTATGTGCTGATGTCCACGAACACCCAGGACTCCATCACGATCAACCTGGAGGACAAGTTGTACAAAGACATCCTCGACATCCAGGTGGCCCCCGGGCTCAAAGCGAAATAATTTTTAGTCCAACTATGAAACAAAGTCGCCTCTCAATCGTCGTCGGCCTGATTTTGGCCGGAATTTTCGGACTCCTCCTGTTCACGTTTCAAGTGCGCCAGACGGAGGTCGCGGTCGTCACTACCTTCGGCAAGCCGGGCGCGGATTACACCGAGCCTGGACTGAAAGTGAAACTACCGTGGCCGATTCAAAATGTTTACCGTTTCGACAAACGCATCCAAAACTTCGAGAGCAAATACGAGGAAGCGCTCACCGAAGACAACTTGAACCTGATGGTCGCGGTTTACGCCGGCTGGAAGATCGTCGATCCGAAAGTTTTTCTCCAACGCTTCAAAGACGGCTCGGTGAACGAAGCCGAGCGCAGCTTGAGCGGCCTGGTCAGCAGCGCGAAGAACGCGCGCGTGGCCAAGCATCCGTTCTCACACTTTATTTCGCCGGATGAAAAAAACCTGAAGCTCGTCGAGATCGAACAGGAGATTTTGAGGTCGATTCAGGAACAAGCCCGCAAAAACTACGGCGTCGAAGTCACGATCCTCGGCATAAAAAAACTCGGCTTGCCCGAGAGCATCACCCAGAAAGTTTTCGACCGCATGCGCGCCGAGCGCCAGCGACTTGTGCTCCAATATCAAGGCCAGGGCGAATCGCAGTCGATCCAGATTCGCTCTGCCGCCAATAAAGACCGCGACGAAATTCTTTCCAAGGCCGAAGGCGAGGCGACCCGCATTCGCGGTCAGGCCGACGCCGAAACATCGAAGGCTTATCGCGCGATGGAGCAATCGCCGGAACTGGCGGTGTTCCTTCAAGGTTTGACGGCGCTCGAGCAAACGCTCAAGGAGCGCGCCACGCTCATCTTCGATCAACGCACGCCGCCGTTCGACTTGCTCAATCGCAAGGCCGACGCGCCTTTCAAGCAACCGTAATTCCGCTGAACCGGTATGAGCGAGCACGACAAACTTTTGCCTTCCCAGCCAACGCCGGATGCCGCGCCCGCCGCGCCGGTGTCCATCGAGGACGCCGGTTCGCAAGCCCTGGCGGACGCGTTGCGCAGCAGCTTCGGGATCGTCAAAGTCATCATGGCGATTCTGGCGATCGCTTTTTTCTGCTCCGGGATCTTCACGGTGCCGTCGCAATCCGTCGCGGTGATTCTCCGTTTTGGACGACCGATTGGCGTAGGCGAAGGGAGCCTGCTCCAGCCCGGTCTGCATTTTGCGTTTCCGTATCCCATCGACGAAGTGGTCATCGTCCCGATTGGGCAAAGTCATTCGGTTAGTTCGACAGTTGGTTGGTATGCCACCACGCCGGAATTGGAGTTGACCAACTCGGAGAATCCGGCCGGCGAATCGCTCAACCCCGCGATGGACGGCTACGTGCTGACCGCCGACGGCAACATCATCCACGTTCGCTCCACTCTGCGTTATCGCATCGACAATCCGATTCGCTACGCGTTCAACTTTGCGAACGGCACCAATGCGAACCTCTTTGCCGGCGCTTCGAACATTTTGCAAAACGCGTTGAACAGCGCGCTGTTTCATACGGCGGCGCGCTTCAATGTGGACAACGCGCTGCGCGACCAGGTGCCCTTCAAGGAACGCGTCTTCGCCCGCGTCAACCAACTCATCGACGAACAGGGCCTCGGCGTCACGCTTGAGACAGGTGACCTCCAGATCATCCCGCCGCGCCAGGTGCAGGATAAATTCAAGCAAGTGCTCGACGAGCAGCAAAATCTCGCCAACGCCCGCGACACCGCGCGCGGCACGGCCAACGAAATCATCAGCAAGGCCAAGGGGGAAGCGGCGGCCATCGTCAACACCGCCGAAGCCGCACGCACGCGTCTCGTGCAAGCGGTCGAGGCGGAGGCCAATTATTTTTCCGACCAGCTCGTGGATTATCGCCGTGACCCGAAACTTTATTTGCAGCGCGTGCAGACGCGCACACTCACTCGAGTGATGACCAATGCGCAGGAGAAATTTTTCCTGCCGGATCGCGCCGATGGCAAAGCGCGCGAACTGCGGCTAATGTTGAGCCGTGAACCGCAGAAACCAAAAGAGCAGGAAGCGCCGAAGCAGGAAGGCCCGCCGCTGACGAAGGGCGATCCGCGCAAAAAGTGAAGCCATTGAGCGCACGCTGAATTCTAAACCACGAAATTTGTATGCAAGTCACTTCCCTCCTCAGCCGCGACGAACACGCGCACGATCACGCCGACGCGGAGAAATGCGATAGTTGCGGGCACGACCACGAGCACACGCCCGTCCGCCTGACGCAAACACTCATCGGCCTGATCTTCATCGTCAACGCCTTCATCGTGGAGCGCGTTTTCAAGGCCGACACGATTCTCGATGACGCCAGCGCGATGATTGGCGCGATCATTCTCGGCTGGCCGATCGTCTGGACTTCGATCAAGGACGTGCGCCGCGGCATCTTGAGCATCAACGAACTCGTCAGCATCGCGGTGCTCGCGTCGTTCGCGTCCGGCGAATACACCACGACTGGCATCGTCGCGTTCTTCATGCTCATGGGCGAAATCATCGAGACGCGCACCGCCGAGGGCGCGCGCGCTTCGATTGAATCGCTTATCAAACTCACACCCACCAAAGCCCGGCGCATTGTCGGAAAAGGCGAAGAAGAAGTGGCCGCGAAAGACTTGGCCGTTGGCGACGTGATCCGCGTGCGCCCCGGCGATAACGTCGCGGCCGACGGCGTGATCACCAATGGGCAAGGCTCGTTCAATCAGGCGAACATCACCGGCGAATCGCTGCCCGTGGATAAAAAGCCCGGCGACGATGTTTTCGCCGGCACGACGAATTTGACCGGCGTGCTCGAAATCCGCGTGAGCCGCGCGGGCCAGGACACCACGCTCGGCAAAGTGCGCGAACTGATCCTCGCCGCGGAAAAGACCAAGCTCCCGATTATGAAGATCGTGGATCAATACATGGTTTTCTACACGCCGCTCGTGCTGGTAATCGGCGCGCTGGTGTGGGCGTTCACCCGCGACCTGCATCGCGTGATCTCGGTGCTCGTCGTGTCGTGTCCATGCGCGTTCATTCTTGCGACGCCGACGGCGATGGTCGCGGCGCTCTCCGCCGCCGCGCGGTTGGGAATTTTGATCAAGAACGTTGGCGACATCGAACTCGCCGCGCGCATCAACGCTTTCATCTTCGACAAAACCGGCACACTCACGACTGGCAAACTCGCCGTCAGCCGCCTCGCGCCGCTTGGCGAAACGAAGCCAGCCGAGTTGTTGCACGTCGCCGCCTCCGCTGAGAAGTACAGTAATCACCCGACCGCCAAAGCGCTCGCCCAACTCGCCGAAGAAGCCGGCGTGCCGTTGTCCGAGCCGAAGGATTTCGCGGAAACCGCCGGGCGCGGCATCAAGGCCGGCGTCGATGGCGCGACGATTTTCGTCGGCCGGGCGCAGTGGCTGAAAGACAACGGCGTCACGGAAGATTTCTTGCAGTCCGTCGATCTCAACGAAACCGAGGGCTTCAGTTTGATTTTCGTGGCGCGCAACGGACGCTGCCTCGGTTGGGTTGGTTTGCAGGACGAAACGCGCGCCGAGGCCCGCGAGGCGTTGGTCGAATTGAAGAACAGCGGCGTGCGGCGCATCGCGATGGTTTCCGGCGATCGTCAGCCGGTGGCCGCGCGGGTTGCCCGCGAAATCGGCTGCGAGGAAGTTGCGGCCGAGTGTTTGCCGCAAAACAAGGTGACGTTCGTCCGCGAAATGAAGGCCAAAGGCTATCGCGTTGCGGTCGTCGGCGACGGCGTGAACGATGCCCCAGCTCTGGCGGCGGGTGACATCGGCATCGCGATGGGCGCAGCGGGCAGCGAAGTCGCGATTCATAGCGCGACGATTGCGCTCATGAACAACGATCTGCGCCGGCTGCCGTTTCTCGTGAAGCTCTCGCGCAGCACGCGCGCGGTGATCAACCAGAACTTCCTTTTTGGTGTGTTCTTCATCATCGGTGGATTGACCGCCGCAGCCTTCGGTTATTTGAATGTGATCGTTGCAGCCATCATGCACAACCTCGGCTCGCTGATCGTCATTCTGAACAGCGCGCGGCTCGTGCGGCATGGCGAAGAATTGGAGCCGTTTCAAGCAACTGCGACTACACCGCCGAGCGGCGGCGGGAAAGCCACTCCGCCTGCGGCTCAGTTGACGCCGAAGATGGCATAATTATATGCCGCAGCGCGCCGCCACGAAGGTTCTTCGAATTCTAATCGGTATGTTGGCGCTGGTTAGTTTGTGGGGCTGCGCGTGCCAATTCGCTGTACACACTCCGATTGATGTGCCGGGGATTTGCAAAATTCACCGCGTGGAAACAACAAATGGTCCAACGCGTATTCTGTATGGGCTTCCTTGGGCATACAGCACCGACAAGGAAGTAAGGAAAAGATTTTTTCCGAACGGTCACGCTTACGTTTTCGGCGGCTGTGAATTTCCTCCGCCGAGGCCGATTCCCAAAGCCATTTATCCCGAAAAGCTAAGTTGAGTGGGTAGGATTGATCAAATTCTGCATGGGGCACAGGCGACTTGGTCTTCGGGCGGGACCAACTTCGGCGAGATCGAGTTTCGCCAGCCCAAGTACTGTCCGCGCTGCCGAGAAGAGGAAATAAAGTGGCTGAAGCGTAACCGCAGTACAACGTTTGGTGCTCTGCTGATTTCCGAATTATTCCCCAACGCTTTCAACACCGGTTCGCTCACGTCCACTGGTCCACTGCTGTTTTCGTGAGCGTCGTCATCGTTTGGTGACTGCGCTCTGGATTGGTTCAATGCTCAAGAAAACCGAACCAGGCGCGTCACGCTAAACACGCAATGATTTCACGGCTTGCTCGACGAAGCCAAGGACAGCGTCGGGAAACAAACCGAGGTAGAACATTCCCGCGATGCAGAACCAAAGCGCCACGCGCATCGGCAGGGCAATGGAGATAGGCGCTGCCTGGGACGCGTCGTTCGACCAATAGATCGCCCGGATGACACCGAAGTAGTAATAAAACGAAACCACGACGCCGAAGATCGCCACGGCGACCAGCCAATAAAATGCCGGTTGCGTCGCGCCCTGCTGGACAGCCGCTTTGAGCAAAAGAAATTTTCCGAAGAAGCCGGCGAGCGGTGGCACTCCGGCAAGCGACACCATCGCGAGTGTCATCGCCGCCGCCAGCAGAGGCGAGCGCCGGCCCAGGCCAGCGAGCGCGGTGACATCTTCACCTTCGACCTGCCGCAGCGCCACGGCGATGACCATGAAGCCCGCCAGCGTGGTGAACAGATAGCCGCTCAAATAGTAAAGAATCGCCGCCGCGCCGGATGCGCTCACCGCCGCGATGCCCAGCAACAAATAACCCGCGTTGGCGATGCTCGAGTAACCGAGCAGCCGTTTGAGATTGCGCTGCGGAATGGCGCACAAGTTCCCGTAAAGTATCGTGACGGCGGAAATTCCGATGAGGAGCGGCTTCCAATGGCGCGCGATTTCGGGCGCGACGCCGAAAAGCAAACGCAGCAGCAGAACAAATCCAGCCGCCTTTGATCCCACGGCGAGAAAGGCCGTCGCGGGCGCGGGCGAGCCTTGATAAACATCTGGTGCCCACATCTGAAAAGGAAAGGCGGCAATCTTGAAGCCCAGCCCGGCAACGATGAGGATCATTCCCAGAAGGAAGATTGGTTTTTGCGAGACGGCGGTGATGTTGCCAGCCAGCTCCGAAAATTGAAACGTCCCGCTCGTGCCATAAACCAGCGCGATGCCGTAAACGAGAAACGCCGATGAGAGCGCGCCCAGGATCAGGTATTTCACGCCCGCTTCGAGCGAGCGTTGCTGGTTGCGCTGAAAACTGTTCAGCACGTAGAAGGTGATGGTAATCAATTCGAGCGAGACAAAGAGCAGCGTGAAGTCGTTGGCGGACGCGGCGAACATCATCCCGGCAAGCGCGAACAAAACCAACGCGTAGAATTCCGAGATGCCGGTTTGAATGCGATCCGCGAAGTCCACGGACATCACCAGCACGACGACGGCGGCGAGCAGGAAGAAACGTTTGAAGAACAGCGCCAGGCCATCGAGCACGTAACTTTGACCAAAGGCGAACTGGGCGGCGGTGGCATCGAGTTTGAAGCTGTACGCGAGAATCAAAGCGACGGCCGCGGCGGCTCCGTAGCCGAGGGCGCGTTTGCCGTCGGCCGGCGTCCACAGGTCGATCAGCAGCACGCCCAGGCCGGACACCAACACCGCAATTTCCAAAATCATCAAAGAGGAGTTCATGAAATTTTCGTCGCGACTCTACTCGCCGACAACTGAGGCCACCGACTTGGTTGCGGGGGATTGAACTGGTGTCGCCATCTTCACGATGGGCTTCACGCTCGGCTCAATCTTGGCTGTCAGCAGCCGCGGCCACACGCCGAACAAGACCAAGCTGACGAGCAAGAGAGCGAACGGCAATCGCCGCCAACCATTCGAGACGTCCTGAAGCGCCGCCCATTTTTCCGAGATTGGCCCGTGCAGGATGTTGCGCACGGCCCGCAGCATGTAGATCGCGCCGATGATCAACCCGCCCCAAGCTGCCGCGACAACGAACCATTGCGCGGATTGAAACGTCGTCGCCTTCCATGCGCCGAAGAGCACGAGGATTTCGCCGGCGAAATTCGCGAAGCCGGGCAGGCCGCAGCCCGCCATCATCGCCATCACCATCACCGCGCCGATGAACGGCAGCTTCTGCAGCAAGCCGCCGAATTCTTTGATCTCCAGCGTGCCGGCTTGCTGGCGCAAATAGCCGCTTAATGCGAACGACAACGCGGCGAGAAATCCATGCGCGATCATCACAACGACCGCGCCTGTCACGCCAATCAGCGTCACGCTCGCGATGCCGAGAAAGCAAAAGCCGACGTGGGCGACGCTCGAATTGCCGATGAGAAAATTCAGATCGCGCTGGCGCATTGCCACCCAGCCGCAATAGACAATGTTGCCGAGACAAAGCCACGCGAGCACCGGGAGCCATTGCTGCGCGCCCTGCGGCATCAGTGGCAGCGCGATGCGAATCAAGCCGTAGAGGCCGAATTTCTTGAGCACGCCGGCGTGGAGCATGGCGGTGGCGGTCGGCGCTGCGCCGTAACCGAGCGGCGCCCAAGTGTGAAACGGCCAGAGCGAAACCAAAATGCCGAAGCCGAACATGAGCAGCGGGAAAACCAGATTCTGTGTCGAAGCGCGCAGCGGATTCGCCTTCACGTGTTCGGTTAGTTTCACGATGTCGAAGGTGTTCGCGCCGGATTGGAGATACAACGCGAGCAGGCCAATCAACGCGATGAGCGCGCCGACGCTGAGATACATCGTGATTTGAAACGTCGCGTAGTTCTTGTTCTCGCCGCGTCCCCACAACCCGATCATGATGAAGGTCGGCACCAGCGCGAGTTCGTGAAAGAAGTAGAAAAAGAAAAGGTCGAGTGAGGCGAACGCGCCCAGGATGCCGCCGGTCATCACGAGCAATAGCACGTAAAATTCCTTCTCCTGCGTCGTGATGTCGTGGCTGACGCACGCGGCCGCGAACGCCACAATCGCGCCCATCAAGACGAGTCCGACGTTGATGCCGTCCACGCCGACGTGGTAGCTGATGCCGAGTGATTTCACCCAGGCGATTTGCTGCACGAACTGGTAGCCGGGCAATCCGGTTTCAAAATTCAAGAACAGCACGACGGCAAGCAGCATCGTCAGCAGCGTTGCGAGCAAGGCCAGACAGCGGATGACGAACTTGAAATTGGCCGGGATGAAGAGGATTCCCAGCGCCGCAAGCAATGGCAAAAAGATGATGGAGGTCAGCATGAGGGGAAAATTACAAACACCAAATTCCAAGCACCAAACAAAGACCGAGCGTCAATGTTCGGCGCCATACGTCTGCGATGCATGCTTGGTATTTGGCGTTTGGTTTTTGGAATTTGGTGTTTCACAAAAATTATTTCAAAGAGAACCAAATCACTACCACCAGCCCCGCCACGAACAGAAATGCGTAGGTCTGCAAGTTGCCCGACTGCGCGAGTCGCAGCGCGCGGCCGATCAATTCTGTCGTGCCATGGGCACCGCGAACTCCCAGTCCCGCGATGAACCAGCGGTCAACAAACTCGGCCAGGCGCGAAACGAGTTCGTGCGTGGCGGCGATGAGCCATTCGTAGATCTCATCGAAGTAGAAACGGTTGCGCATCGCCCGCGACAACGCGCCGAGTTTTTCGGGCAGCGGATCGTTTTCGGCCTTCGCATAGAAAGTGTACGCCAGGCTGAATCCGACGATGGTGGCCAACAACCCAAACAGCGCGGCCAGAGGCGAGTGATTGAAGGGAGCAAAAAGTTGATCGAGCCACGAGGTCGTTGCTGCATGGTCGCCACCAAAATTCCGACCGATGAAACGATCAATCCCCCAGAAGCCCGCGAGCGTCGATGGCACCGCGAGCACCACGAGCGGCCACACCATCACCTTCGGGGATTCGTGCGCGTGCCCGGCGGCCTCGGAACGCGCGCCGCCGGTGAACGCGACGAACACGAGCCGGAACATATAGAACGTCGTCAGAAAGGCAACGAGTGTGGCGAGGATAAAGAGCAACGCGCTGTGCTGCGCCGCCTGCGCGAGGATGTCGTCCTTGCTGAAGAATCCGCTGAACGGCGGCACGCCGCAGAGCGCCAGCGTGCCGATGAGGAAAGTAAGCCAGGTTATTTTCATCTTCTGGTTCAGCCCGCCCATTTTCCAGATGTCCTGCTCATGATGACAGCCGTAGATGACGGAGCCGGCACCCAGGAACAGCAGAGCCTTGAAGAACGCATGCGTGGTGAGGTGATACATCGCCGCGGTCGGGCCGGTCAGTCCGACGGCCATGACCATGTAGCCGAGTTGCGAGAGCGTCGAGTAGGCGAGGATTCGCTTGATGTCGTTCTGTTGAACGGCCATCAGCGCGGCGATGAGCGCGGTGAAACCGCCGATCCAGGCGATGAGATCGAGCGCGGTCACGCCGTTCAAAAACGCGAGCGGCGCGGGCCAGTTGCTGTGCGCGCCAAACAGGAAGAACACGCGGCACAGCATGTAAACGCCGGCGGCCACCATCGTCGCGGCGTGGATGAGCGCGCTGACGGGCGTCGGGCCTTCCATCGCGTCCGGCAGCCAGACGTGCAACGGGAACTGCGCGCTCTTGCCCATCGCGCCGCAGAAGATCAGGAAACCGGCAAGCGCCGCCACGCCGCCCCAGGCTTCGGGTGCCTTGAGCAGGCGTTGTTGAAGTTCATCGAAGTTGACCGATCCGAGCGTCGCCCAAACGAGGATGATGCCGAGAATGAATCCGAAGTCGCCGAGACGATTCGTGATGAAGGCCTTCTTGCAGGCATCGGCGGCGGACGGCTTCTCATACCAGAAACCGATGAGCAGATAGCTGGAGACACCGACGAGTTCCCAGAAGATGAACATCATCACGAAGTTGTTCGCCAGCACGATACCGAGCATCGAGAACATGAAGACGCTGAGGCTGCCAAAGTAACGGCCCATGCAGCGGTCTTCCTTCATATAGCCGTAGGAATAGATGTGAATCATCGCGCCGACGCCGGTCACGACAAGGAGCATCAACAGGCTGAGCGGGTCGAGTCGCAGGCCGATGTCCACCTTGAGCTCGCCAATGTGGAGCCAGTTCAGCGGCGTGGCCGTCACCAGTTTGGTGTCGAACACGGTTTGCTTAAACATCAGGAACACACCGCAGCTCACCAGGAACGTGAGCACCACCGCCGAGATGGACAACTGCGCGCTGAATTTGCCATCGCGTTTGGTAAACAGCCCAATCGCTGCCGCTGCCAGCAACGGCAGGAACAGGATGATCCAGACTACGTCTTCGGGTTTGAAATCGTCGAACATGGGGGGATCAGAGTTTCATCGACGTGAGGTCTTCGACGTGGGCGGTCTGGCGCTTGCGGTAAAGCGCAACGATGAGCGCGAGGCCCACCGCCACTTCCGCCGCCGCCACGGTAATGATGAAGAACACCATGACCTGGCCGTTAAGGCTGTTGTTGAAGCGGGAGAAGGCGACGAGGGCGAGGTTGGCGGCATTGAGCATCAGCTCGAGCGACATGTACATCACGATCAAGTTGCGCCGCATGATCACGCCGAGCGCGCCGAGGCAGAAGAGCACGGCGCTGACCATCAGGTAATGTTCGAGTCCGACAGGCGTTAGGTGCATTTTTGTTTAGCCACAAAGAACGCAGAGAACACAGAGACGAAAGGAAAGAAGCACATGAGCTTCTTCATAACCGCCTCAGTGACTTTGCCATTGTTGAAAATGAACTTTCGGATCTGGAAACGATAGGAGCCGAAATTGATTAGCAGGCCGTGCTCAATGCGCGAAGCTTTCAGATAGCCGAGTGTTTGCGCGATGTGTTCGTCCGCAATGGTCTTGGCGGCTTTCAGTTCCACGATCAGGCAATTGTCCACCAATAGATCGGCGAAATACTCGCCGATGATGGTGCCATCTTCGTCGTGAACCTTGAGCGGATGCTGTTGCTTCACGTCAAAGCCCGCCTTGCGCAGCCGATGCACCAATGCATTCTCATAAACTTTTTCCAAATGCCCGTTGCCATGATAAACGTGAATGTCGTAAGCCGTCTGCCTTACCACCGCGCTCAACTCGTTCATCGTTTTCATGGTCGTTTCTCCTTTCTCTGTGTTCTTTGTGTTCTCTGTGGCTATTTCAAATCTTTCTTGCTCAGGAGAACCACGCCCACCATCGCCACGAGGAGCAGGACGGAGACGATCTCGAACGGCAGCAGGTATTGGGTGAAGAGCAGCTTGCCGAGCGGCCTCGTCGCGCCTTCGGCCTGCGGCTGGAGTCCCGCGCCAACGCCGGAAGTCCAAATCGCGCGCACGGCAATGGCCGCCAGGGCGCCGACCGACAGCAGGCCGGTCACGACCCCGAAGGTCTTGTAATGGCGGCGGACTTCCTCCTTCAAGTCGAGCAACATGATCACGAACAGGAACAGCACCATCACCGCGCCCGCATAGACGAGCACCTGCACCGCCGCGAGGAAGAAGGCGTGCAGCAGCACGAACAGACCGGCCATCGAGATGATGGCGAGCACGAGAAACATCGCGCTGGTGACGGGGTTGCGCGTGAACGGATTCGCCACCACGAGGAAGGCGCACAGCAGCGTCAGTGCGGCGAAGAGGTAGAAGAAGAGGTCTTGGATTGCCATGTTCAAACTTGGGGAAACCACGAATGGACACGAATGGACACGAATGTTTCCGATTCGGACGGTGAAGCGGCGTAAACGCCGCGCCCCGGAGCGCGGGCTTCAGCCCGCTTCAGCGCAGCCACACTCAAGTGCGCTCTGGATTCGTGTTCATTCGTGTTCATTCGTGGTTGCCTATACCTTCACCGGAAAACTCTCCTGCTCCTTCGCCTCTTCCAGCTTGTGCTTCCATTTCTGGATGCCGGCGTGTGTGCCGCCGAGCGAGAGCAGTTTCTCCTTGTCGTAAATCATCTCCTGCCGGCTCAGGCCGGTAAGCGAGTAATCCTTCTGCAAGAAGATGGCTTCCTCCGGACAGACTTCTTGGCAGAAGCCGCAGAAGATGCACCGCAGCATGTTGATCTCGAATTCCTGCGGCATCTTCTCGGCGTTCGGGCGGTCGGCGGCCTGGCCGTCGGGACCAGGCGGCGTGATCTTGATGGCCTTGGGCGGGCAGACGAATTCGCAGAGCTGACAGGACACGCACTTGGTGTGGCCTTCCTGATCGCGCACGAGGTAAGGCGCGCCGCGATAGTTTTGCCCGACGGTCCAAGGGACTTCCGGATAGTAGCCCTTCGAAACCTGCCTGGCGACGTTGTTACCCTTGAACAGCGTGTCGGCAAAGTGCCTGGCGGTGACTTTGAACCCGCCGAGGAGCGCCGGCAGGTAAAGCCGCTCCCAGAAGGTCAGTTTCTCGCGTTTGACTTTCATTGGTTCAACTCTTTGCGACTGCTTGCCGCCATTCCCGGCGCCATCCCATTAGCACCCGGCTTCAGCCGGGTGTTGAAGGCGCGTGATGTGGAAAGCCGTTTCAACAGCTTTCCTCCTCGCGCCACACCAAGCCGTAGCGTTGCACGAATAATTTCAATTCATCAACAAAGCCCAATTTCCGATGGTGCTCCTCCTGCCCCGCGATGTAGGAGCAAACTTCTTCCACGCCCGACTGAGAGACGGAGAAGGCTCCGTAGCCACGCTGCCAAGCGAACTTTCCTGGAACCAGATTCTCTTCGTTGACCCAGTGCGAACTCTCGCCTTTGAAGAGCTTCAGCACTTCTTCAATTGCCAGGCTGGTCGGCAAATCGATCAAAGCATGGACATGATCGGCGTTCACGAAGTTAAGCTTCATGTAAACGCCTTTGGTCTCCGCGTATTCCCGGAGGTGGCTGGACAGTTTTACGGCCGCATCCTTGCGCAGTAACGGGCGTCGCTCCAGTGTCGCCCACACCAAGTGAAGCCAAACGCGGGAATAGGAGTGGAGTGCCATAGCGCAAATTCATGGATTGAAGGCCGACGCCGGAAACCGTTGAAACGGTTTCCTCTCGTTCGCCATTCCGAACACCCGGCTGAAGCCGGGTGCTAATGAGAGGCAGAACGACCACGGGGCGTTGGTAAATGATTTGCTCATCTTGTTCTGGCCCACAGCACCACAGCCGTCACCAAAATGTTCGCCAGGGCCAGCGGGATGAAGCGCCGCCAGCCAAGATCCATGAGTTGGTCATACCGGAAGCGCGGCAACATCCAGCGCACCCAGATGAACACCACCATGAAGAAGAGCAGCTTGGCCAGAAAGATTCCAATGTGCAGGAGGCCAACGGCCATGGAGCCAGCCGGCTCGCTGAGGCCCGGCAGCGTCCAGCCTCCGAAGAATAGCGTCACCATCATCGCCGAGGCGGCGATCATCGCGGCGTATTCACCCATGAAGAAGAGCGCGAACTTCATCGAGCTGTATTCGGTGTGATAACCGCCGACGAGCTCCGTCTCCGATTCCGGCAGGTCGAACGGCAGGCGGTTCGTCTCGGCGAAGGCAGAGATGAGGAAAATCACGAACGAGATCGGCGAATAAAAAATCAGCCAGCCGTTGCCCGTCTGCCACCTGATGACCTCGCTCAGGTTCAGATCACCCACGATCAGGAAGAGCGGGATGACACTCATGCCCATCGCGATTTCGTAGCTGATCATCTGCGCGCTGGAGCGGATGCCGCCGAGGAAGGGATACTTCGAGTTGCTCGCGTAGCCCGCGAGCACGATGCCATAGACCCCGAGCGAAACGATGCCGAACGTATAGAGGATGCCGACATTCAGATTCGCGATGACCATGGGCTCGTCGCGGAGCTTCGAGCCGAACGGAATCACCGCCAGCACGAGGAACGCCGGCGCCATCGCGATAGCCGGCGCGAGCCAGAAGTAAGTTTTGCGAACGTAATTGGGGGTGAAATCTTCCTTGAGAAAGGCCTTCAAACCGTCCGCCAGCGGCTGGAAGATGCCCCACCTCTGGAGCAGCCGGCCAAGGATCGGGATCTTCAAGGCGAGCGGCGGCGCGGTTCGGTTTGGTCCGACGCGGCCTTGTATCCACGCGGAAATCTTGCGCTCCGCCAGCACGGCATAGGCGAACATCGTGAGCACCGCCCCGAAGACGCAGACGACCTTGACTAGCGAGATGAGGAGGGATTCCCAATTCATGCGCGCTTAGATTTGAACGGTGACACCGGTATCGCCGAGCGACGCCCAGGTCAGCCCGTTGAAGGCCGGCACTTCGGCTGCCATCTGGTTGAACAAGCCCTCGATGCTCACGAAGCCATTCTGGCCGGTGACGTTGTAAACCAATTCGTGGAGGAACTCCCATTCCGGCCGCGCGTCGCCTTTCGGTTCGACAGCCTTCATGAAACGCTGCACACGCAATTTCACGTTCGTGAAGCTGCCGCGCTTCTCGGCGTGCGCGCAGCCGGGCAACAGGTAGCGCGCGGCGGCGGTCGTCTTGTTTGGAAGAATGTCGCTCACGATGAGCGTCTCCAGCTTGCCGAGCAACTCCGCGCTGATGCCGTGCTTGGTCACGTCTTCACCGAAGACGATCAGTGTCTTGATCGTGCCGGACTTGATGAGTTCGGCGATCCTCGGAATGTTGCGACCCATTCCACAATGGGGATCTATGATCCCCATAATTACAGCACCCCAAGCGTTTGGATTTTTGTCCGCATTAACGAGCAACTTATCGCCTTCGCCCGTGCGCAGGACAGAATCAGTTGGTGCATTCAACTTTCTCGCGATCTTTTTGAGGAGGAACAGTTCCTCGTTCGTCTGCCGCCCCGAAGCGACGATGGCCACCGAACCCGGAGCCGCCTTGCGCAGCTTCTCGCTGATCTCGCCGAGCGCGTTCGACCAGGTCGATTTCTGGCCGCCCACGAGAACGTCTCTCAACCGGTCTTCGCGATCAACCCACTTGTAGTTCAGGCGACCGGCGTCGCACATCCACGACGAGTTGACTGCGTCGTTTTCGCGCGGTTCGTAGCGGTAAATCTTCTCCTCGCGCGAGCCGATGGTGATGCTGCAACCAGTGCCGCAACTCGTGCAGACGCTTTTGGTTTCCTTGAGGAACCACACCCTCATGCGGAACCGAAAATCCTTTGACGTGAGCGCGCCCACCGGACAGATGTCCACCGTGTTCAGCGTGTAGTTGTTCGCGAAGGGTGTGCCGGGGTAGGCGGCGATGGTGTTGTAGCTGCCGCGATTGATGATGCCGAGCGCGTCGTCACCCGCGATGTCCTTCGTGAATCGAATGCAGCGCGTGCAGAGAATGCAGCGCTCGGCGTCCAGCACGATGCGCGGCCCCAGATCGACGGTCTTCGGCTTGTGAACCTTCGGCTCGACAAAGCGGCTCTGCGCCTGGCCATATTCGACGGAGTACTCCTGGAGCTTGCACTCGCCCGCCTGATCGCAAATCGGACAGTCGAGCGGATGATTGATCAGCAGCGATTCCAGAACGCCTTCGCGCATCTGCTTCACGCCGGGCGTCGAGGTGTAAATTTCCATGCCTGGCGAAACCGGCGTCGCGCAGGCGATGGCCGGACGCGGTGACTTCGCAATCTTCGGCGTGCCATCCGGGTTCATCACGGGCTTGCGGTCTGGGCCCATCCCGGGCGTTCCGAACTCGACGAGGCACATGCGGCAGTTGCCGGCGACCGGCAGCTTCGGATGATAGCAATAGTGCGGCACGTCCACCTTCGCGAGAGTGGTCGCCTGAATCATCGTGGTCGGCATCGGGCGGCCGGTCATCGGGTCCGGCATAGTCTTCGGCACCTCGATTTCACGACCGTCCACCTTGACCTTGATCTTCTCGACTGGCGGCGGTGCAGCGGGCTTGGCTTCGGTTGTTGTTGCAGGTGACATTTGGTTAAACGCAAGGACGCAAAGACGCAGAGACGCAGAGCAAAGAAATCTTTGCGCCTTTGCGTCCTTGCGTCTTTGCGTTGAAAGAGATCATGTCAATGTGCGGCAGCCACATCAGGCCTCTCCGACGAGGTGGCTGTTTTCGAATCGACCTTGCCCTGCGCACGGCTTGCTTCATCCGCCGCGCCTCGGGCCACGAACTCGTCCTTGAACTTGCCGACGAAGCTTTGCACCGGCCACGAGCAGGCTTCACCGAAGGCGCAGATGGTGCGGCCGCCGGGGATGTTGTCGGCGATCTTCACCAGGTAATCGGCGTCGGTCTTGCGGCCTTCGCCGTGGGTGAGGCGGTGGAGCGCCTTGCTCATCCAGAGCGAACCTTCACGGCAGGGCGTGCATTGGCCGCAGCTCTCGTGCGCGTAGAAGTCGGCGATGTTCGCCAGCGCCTCGACAATGTCGGTCGAGTCGTCCATCACGATGACCGCGCTGGAACCGGACATCGTGCCGGCGGCCATGAGCGAGTCGAAGTCGTAAGGCAGATCGAGAACGTCGGTTT
>JACPZS010000103.1 GCA_016195385.1 Verrucomicrobiota bacterium | reverse complement strand
TACGGCTGGAAACTCGAAGAGTTCCGAGTTGCAAACTGTGCCCGTCGCAGCGGTGTGTTTCGCATTCATTTCAACCCAATAGACATTGGGTCGAGAACACCGTTGCGACTTTTTCAACGAAATTTTCGGGCTAGCCGCAGCAGAACCACTCTGACCAAACGCTACGAGCATCCGAAGCCTTTTCGCCCGCAGCCACGCGCTACGGCCCGGGAGACCCGCGCGCCGACCGCCGATCGGGAATGTCCACCTGGATTTCCGCGAACGCCCGAGTCATTTCCGCGCTCTCCGGGTGGTGATCCGGGTTGTTCATGCTCTGCTCCCGATTGTCCGGGCCGTGATCCGCCCCATCACGACGCTGATCCTTGTGGTCACGGCAGCGATCCGCACGCTCTGGACACAGATCCGCGTCGTCTGAACTGTTTTCCGTATTCTCCGGAAGCTGATCCGCGTTCTCCGACGCAGTTTCCGCAATCTCTCAACTCATTTCTGCGCTGGCCCTTCGCATTTCTACAAGCTCCCAACTCATTTCCGCGTTCTCCCGTCTCATGGCTGCAACCTCCCAGGTGATTTCGACAATCGCCCATGTTATTTCCGCTCTGTCCGGATCGATTTCCAGACAAGCCCGTGACAACTACGCGAGCGGCCGACTCATCTCCAGATGCTCCCGGCTCATTTCTCATGACTCCGGGCTGGTTTCGGAATCGGCCCATGACGTTTCGGCACTCTCCCGGCCGAATGCCATCGCGTCTGGGTTCATTTCTGCCATCTACCGACTCGTCGCCGCGTTTCTCGGAGTCATTTCGGTGGTTTCCCGTTGCTGGCGACATTTCTCGCTACTCAGCTTCGCCGACGATGGGTTTGAATCAGCGGAATCTCGATTGCAACCGGCATTCCGCGAACTGCGATCCACGCCGGCTTGCCCATGATTCGGACCCGCGGTTTTCGACGCGACTGCGACAAGCTGGGGTGTGAATTGATCCCGCTGGGAGAACCGATCGAGACGGTCGCAGGCACGTTTCACTCATCGGCATCAGGCTCACGTGTCGGCCCGGAGCGTCGCTGATCAAACTCAAGCGCCGCATCAAAAGGATTGCCAGTGCTTTCCTGCGCAACTCAAGATGCCGTGCATGAATTTTCGAGAAAAGATTGTCGCGTTGGATCAATTGCTGTCCTGGCGGATCGCGCTCCGCTCCGCGGGAAAACGACTTGTGGTCACGAACGGCTGCTTCGATTTGCTCCACCTCGGGCACGTCAGTTATCTCGAAACGGCGCGCAACTTGGGCGACGTCCTCCTCGTCGGTTTGAACGGCGACGACAGCGTGCGGGAGTTGAAAGGCCCGGACCGGCCATTGAATCACGAAACGGATCGCGCGTCGGTTCTGGCGGCGTTGCAGGCCGTCGATGGCGTGTGCATTTTTCCGGAAACACGCGCGGTGAATTTTCTCAGACTGGCCACGCCGGACATTTATGTGAAGGGCGGCGACTACACGCTTGCCACCATCGACCAAGGCGAACGACGCGCCGTCGAAGCCGCTGGCGGCAGAATTGTGTTTCTGCCCTTCGTGGCTGGAAAATCCACGACCGGACTGCTGCAGAAAATCACGAAGCTGAGTTGATTTTGCCCGCCGGGATGGGAAACTATACACCCTTGCACTGGCGTTACCGCACGAACAAATTTTGCCGAGGAATCTTCGTCAGCCGAGAACGCATCATCGGCCGCGCTGTTCCAACAAGCTGCGTTCGTCGATGATCAGGCTGTGAGCTTTAATTTCCTCCCGCAATTCAGCCAGCAATTCTTTGTGACGATCCTTGGCGATGCCTTCGATGTCAAAGACACATCGCGGCGCGGTGACGTCAATGGGCTGGTGATGAATCTCGCGGGGAAATTGTTCGCCGTCGGTTCGGACGTCTTGATTTCCTTCGATATATTGGCTGATGCGGAATTGTGACTCGCCGGGCACATACCAGGCCTCCGTCATCACGACTACCGAACCAATTGGCGCTACGGATGCACTCGCCAGCACGGGGGGCTGCACGAAGATGGAACTCAATGCCTGGAACACTTTGGAAGGACTCCCGGCCGCAAGGTCGTGCTTGGATGAATCATTTCCCGGAGATTGCACTCTCGCAGGAAACACGAATTTTTCGATGCGAGCAAAATCAAGTTATTGGAAGATGTTCGCAAGTTATTCACACAAGACCTGGCCGTTGGATCGGCCGGCCAGAAATCGTGGCTTCGTCGGCGACACGCGAACGATCAGCACGGATTTGCGGACGGAAATCGAACGCACCTATTTGGTTTGCTCCTTCGGTGCCGTCACGGCTGCATCGCTCAAGGGCGACGCGCTGGCATTCAGCAACGCCAGGACTTTTGCGGTGACGTCCTCGATATTTTTCGCAAAGAGCACTTCGCCGGCGACGGGATTGGCCTGGTTGCGGTTCAGAATCAAGTTGAAGCCTTCTTTCTCGCCGAGACTGCGCGTAACTGCATCGATGTCTTCGTGAATGATTTTGGTCGCCTGAGCAAACCGGGCCTGCAGATCTGATTCACGCTTGGATTTCGTCTCCAACAGCCGGGCCTCGAGGGCGCGCACATCCATCAGCTTCATCTCAAATTCTTTTTCCTTCCCTTCGCGCACGGTTTCACTGAGCGCGACATCCAGCGACAACTTGCGAACACCCTCGGCTTCGGCGAGCAGGCGATTGCCTTCGAACCGCAGCCCGTCAAGCTCCTTCACGAACGAAACTTCCTGCTCCTTGAGTTGGCGCGTGACCGTCTGCGCTTTGTGGTAATCGGCGATCACTCGCTGCACGTCCAGCGTGCCAATTTTCAAATCGGTGGCGGGCGCGGCGAAGCAGGCGAGGCTCAGGCAGAGTGCGAGCAATTTTGACTTCATGGGCCGAACGTATCGCCGAGTCGAAAATGCCGTCAAGTTCGCGTTGATGGGAGTTCCGCTGCTCAACCCAGCCGACAACGCCAGCGCACCTGAGCGCGTGCAAGCCGTTCCCACAAGCAGAACTCACTTCGCTACGGGAGCGGTCGTGTCAGAGACGGCTGGCATTGTGTTGCTCTCGCCGTTCATCGCGCTTTTAAGCCAGGCATAATTGATCCCAAACGAATTGAGCAGGCTAATGACAAAGCAGACCGCGATGACAAATACGACGAACTTGGGCCACGTCGCGGGTTTCTCGACGAAGCGTTCATCAACGGCGGCCTGCGCCCCTGGCGGCAGCTTGGCCAGCGCCGTGAGCGACCCGCCGAACGGCACGTTCATCCGCACGCGGCCGTTCACCGCCCAGCCATTGGCATCAAGGATAGGGCCGAGGTTGCGCTGGCGCAGTTTGAACCAAGCGATGATCATGGACGGGCCGGAGATCAACAATACCAACCCGATGAGCACCACGCAGACCTGCCAGAACGGCATGTTGATTACCTGAAACAAATAACCGGCGATCGCCGCGAAAGCCGAGCCAATGAATCCGACGGCGACGCCCATCGCAGCCACCGTTCCCGGATCCACTTTCTTCGGCTCGGCGGGAGGAGGTGGCGGTGCTTTGGTTTTGTCCGCGTTGGCCGCGGCGGCGGCACTGGCAGCAAGTTTGGCTTGCGCGGCGGCATCGGCCGCCGCAGCACGCTTGGCAACTTGTTCTTCGATCAAGCGCACGAACTTTTTGTAAGGCGAGAAGAACGACTGACGAACGCTGATCGGGTTATCGATGATCTTGGTGATGGCGGCGTCCCAATCGCGGCCTTTGCGGTCGTAGAAAATTCCGTTGCGCCCGACCATGAGGTTGTCGCCGTCGCCGCCGGTGAAGGCCGCAGCGATTTGCATTTTTTCGCCGGACGGCCGCGTGCAATCGCAGTAGGCGAGATAGGCTTTGGCCATTCCCGCCATTGCGCCGTGCTTGCCGGCGTCCTCGACGCGCACGCAGAGTTCGCACGCGCGCCCGTCCAGGTAAAGTGTGCCAACCTGGAAAGTCGCCAGCCGCTCGCGCGAATAGAAATCCGTGAACGAAACAAAGTTGTTCAAGAGTTGGAAAAGGTCGCGGTAATAGCGCACGAGGCGCTCGACGGAGATGATGGAATTCGCCTCCGGCTCCAGCGCCTTGTCCTTGGCGATGAGCGCGGTGATTTGCTCCTTCGCCTTGCTGCCGAGGATCGCGCGGACACGGGCGAGGCTGAGTTTTTCCACGGCCGTCGCGGGCTTGGCACTCATCCACGCCGCGTAAGCGGAAAGTTTCGCGCCGATGGACGCCCACTCACTTTCGCTCAATGAAGTTTTATCCTTGCCGACGAGCGGCGCGACGGCGTCGCTGGCCAACGCCATCACCGCGCCAGTCCAAGCGGGATTCACTCCGTCTTTGAGCGGCAGTGGTTTGCCGGCTTCGATGCGCGCGAGCGGAAAGCCCGCAACCTCTTGCGCGGTGATGGAAAGATCCTTGGCCGCGAGCGCGAGATATTCGGTTTCGGGGCGGTTGAGCGCGGCAACGGCCCGCGCATCGAACGCGGCCAGCCGGCAGCGCGAGAAATAATCGTCCACTTTGTGTTTCACCGAATTGTATGCCGCGAGCGCGGCGGCGGTTTTGTCGCCGAGCGGAAGAACGGTTGACGCGTTTTCTTCGCTCTGCTTGCACCATCCTTCGAGCGCGGCTAGTTCGCCGAAGAATGCATCGACTTTAGCTTGTGAAACTCCGGCCGCACCGCTGCGATCAGTCTCGGCCCCAAGCGTGACGATGATGTCGAGGATGACTTGTTTGGTGTCGGCATTGTCGGCGGAATCCGCAGGCACGATGCCGTCGCCGTTAAATTTGGTCGCCGCAAAAATTTTCGCCGTATCGCCGAGGTCGGCAAGGGAAATCGCGGTGGCCTCGGGCTTGCCGAGGCTTTTCAGAATCTGCTGCGCGGAAGCCAGAATGGCTTTGCCGGAATCAGTCTGGTTGTTGATGGAACTCAGCGGCAGCGAATCGCTGGCCTTCTTGAGTTCCCCGAGATCCTTGAGGTGATCTTCGGCCCACTGGACGGCGGCAATGACTTCTGGCGCACGCACGCGGCCATCCTTGTCCGTGTCGATGAGAGCGAGCGTTTTTTCGTCGAACTCCAAACCTTTTACCGGGCAGCTCAACGCCACCCAAAGTTTTTGATCCAAGTGTTCGAGGTTCGCGAAATCGGCCTCCGAGTCAAACTGGACCTGATCCATTCCGCCCGCGCGAAAAAAGCGCCAGGGATGTTTGCTGGCGGGTGAAGATGTTTTCATAGTCGCAGATTAGAAATTGAACGTCTCGGATTAAATTTTTTAACAAGAACAAAGCTCTGTCATTGAGAAGCGCGTGAAGCAGGGCGCTCTAAAAAGCGCAAACACCATCACCCGGCCACTAAAACAAGAACCATCACTCGCGAAAAAACACGCGGCTTCTTTTCCGGAGCGCCAATTGTGAGTTTCGTTGGTTAGGTTAAAGGTTTACTTGATCTTCGGTTTGAGCAGACCACCGATGGCTTTTTCCGCCTCGTCCGTGGCTTTTTTGGCGACCGCTTCCTGGGCTTGCTTTTGCGCCTGCTGTTTCAGTCCATCGACGATCGTCTGCTGCTCCGGCGTGAGCTTCTGCGCCGCCAAATCGTTGACAATTTTCAACGCCTCAGCCCACTTGTTTTCGCCGGAAAGTTTCTTGGCGGTGTCGATCAAGCCCTGCACCTTCGACACGTTGGCCAGCAAATCCGCCCGTTTGTCCGCCGCAACTTTTGCCGCCGACTGCTTGGCCGCCTCGGCTTGATCCTTCAACGCTTGTGCGGCTTTTTCCGCATCGGCCTTGGCCAAAGCGTCCTTTTCAGCCTGAGCTTTCAATGCCTGTGCCGCCTTTTCGGCGTCAGCCTTGGCCGCTGCCGCGGCTTTGTCAGCGGCCGTTTTCTGAACGTCCACCGCAGGGGCAATAGGCTGGGCCGCCGTGGGCGCGGGCGCTTCTTCTTTACTGCAACCATTGGTCAGGACGATCACACCGAAGACCGCCAGACTCACGACTAGCAAGTTGGTTTTCATAGGATTTATTTTGTGTTCTAAAAACAGAGACTGGCGGGAGTAAGTCCCGTCACTTTTCCCCGATGCGTCAGTTAGGTAAACCGCCCACTCTTCCGTTGAAGAGAAACGGGGCGCGACTAAAGATGGCGAATGTTGGAATGTAAAGCTCTTTTTGTGAATTTACTGCAAGCCTCAATCCCATGCACATCTCCGTGTGCATTTCGCTTGGAGCAACAAGAAGCAACCAAAGTGTCGGCCAATCTTCGACTCACCCGCTGTATCAGAGCATCCCAAGTGCGGTTTGGATTTCTATATTCGCCAACGTCGCGAGCAGTTGGCAGGTTCCGCTCAGGCTGGCAAATCCACCCACACGCGCGTCTCCGCTGAAGTCACGGCCGCATTCATCACGGCTTGCGCGCGCGCGCCATCGTGGAATGTGACCGAACACGGACGCTGTTCGCGGATGGCATTCACGAATTCCACCGCTTGATCGTAGCGAAAAGTGATCAAGGGATCCCCCACGCCCGGATCGCGCGGTGAGCCGGGCCAGGTGAAAAATTCGCGCGGGATCGGCAGCGCTTTCAAACCGGGGCCGTCAACTTTACCGAACTGAAGCTCGTTCCAGCAACCAGTCGTGAAACTGAAACTCGCGGCGCTGCCGTTGAGTTCGACGCGGTCAGGGCTGCGCCAGCTTTCATTGACACCACTGGCCAGTTTGGAACTTTCGAGCACACCGGAAGCGCCGTTCTGAAATTCGGCGAGAATCGCCGCCCAATCATCCGTGTCGTTCGGCGCGCCGTCGCGGATGGGCGTGAGATTTTTCACATTCGCCACGAGCCGCTTCATCGGGCCGAGGAGATGGTGCGCGAAATCAATTCGATGCGAAAGCATGTCGCCGAGTTCGCCCGTGCCGGCGAGTTTCTTCTGCTGACGCCAGCCGACGTTGCGCGTGCCCCAGTCCTGCAAGCGGCACGAGCGATAATGATACGGCTGGCCCAAATCGCCGCGCTGCACGAGGTGATGAAGATAACGCATCGCCGGGACGAAACGATACGTGAACGCCGTCATGTGCCGCACGCCCGCCTTGTCCGCGGTGTCAGCCATCGCCTTGGCGTCGGCGTAATTGAGCGCGAGCGGCTTCTCACTCAGAACGTGTTTGCCGGACTTTGCGGCGGCGATGGCGATTGGCGGATGAAACAAATTCGGCGTGGCGATGATGACGGCCTGGATGTCGTCGCGCTTGACGATGTCTTCCCAATTCGTGGACGCGACAGCGACGCCAGTTTGTTGGCGCGCGGTTTCCAGCGTGGCCGGATTGTTGTCGCAGAGCGCGGTGACTTTGACTTCCTGGCACAGCGCGAGTCCGGGCAAATGATTTTGCAGCGTGATGCCGCCGCAACCGATGATGGCGAAATTGAGTTGGCTCATGAGCTTAAGCGAGCGGCGAGTATGCGGAACTTCCGCTCGAAGGCAAGTTCAGTGACAAGGCGTGAAAGATTTTCGGCTAATGCCGGCGCAGGATCAAACGATGCTCGATGCGCTTGGTCTGGTGATATTCCAGCGCCGGCAAATCCGTCATCGTTGGTGATTCGGTTTCGTTGAGCGTCGTTTTCGCCAGCGTTTGGAACGCCGTCCAGCGTGGCCAATCGAGCGAAGGCGCATGCGCGATTTGCCGCAGCAAACTCCGCCATTCGATGATCAACCGATCGATGTCGCCCGCCCCGACGAGTTCGTTGATCCACGCGTGTTTGCTTTCTGGATTCTGGTGCGCGGCGGCGATAATTTGCTCCGCGCCCGAGCCATATTTCGGCGGCAGACCGTTTTCGAGATAACCCGTGATGGATTGCATTCCATACGCGGCGTGACACACGAGCGCCAGCTTGCCGCCCCAACGATTTTCCTCGCCGCAGAAACGGAACCCAGCGTCGAGATTGGCCAAATCGTAAATCAATTCCTCCAACGGATATTTTTCCTCCTCCAGCGCGGCGGCGATGGCCAGCCCGTCACCTTGCGAAAAAAAACTAACGACGCGGCCGCGCAGCGTGGGCACACCGGCGGCATCCACCAGTCCCAGCCGCCGCCAGAGCAGCGCGACGCCGGTGGCGGGAGAAAGCTGCCGGCAAACGGGCACGAACGCGCACGCCGCGCAATCCGGCGGCATCACGTCGCGCTCGATGGGTTTCCAGATTGCGACGCCATGCCGATCCACGGGCACACGGATCGGCAACTCCGCGAGACTCACGTAGGCGAGGATTTGTTGCGGCTGCTCGACAAAGCGAACGACCGGTGTGCGTTGCCCGGCGAGTCGTTTCTCGATGAGCGGCGCGATTTTTTCGCGCCAGATCGGAAGTGTCGTCTGGCGGCCGTGCCAATCGATCAACCGCCGCATCCACTTCACGAGCAGCACGCGCTCGTCGGAAAGCACGTCGGCCACGGTAAACCCCCGGCCATAAATCTTCACCCCGTCCGTCTCCGGCAGGCCAACCAGAAACCCCATGCCCACTTTTTCCAGAGCCGCTTGAACGGAAAGCGCGGGACGGATGAGGAGCGGCGGCGCTTCGCGCTCCAGCTTTGCATCTGCGGAGACTTGCGACGCGGACCCGGAATTTGCCGGCGACGCTTCGGAGCGCGAAATGACGACGACGTCTTTCACCGCGCGTTCCTGCGGCGCGGGCAGAAGCTCCCACTCACCGCGACTGTTGAGCATTTCGCGCACACGCCGGCGCACATGCCGGGCACGCTCGGCATCCGTTTTCAAACCGCACGGCGTCTCCGGATTTTTCAACGATTGCTCGACGCCGAGGAAAATCGGCTTACTGGTGAAGAGCCGCTCCTGCACACGAACGGCGGCGGCGAACGGTTCGCGTTTCTGTTCGCCTGCCGCAAACATCAGCCCGAGCAACGCGCTCCAATCCACCATGCCGCTGCGCGCGAGGTGGCAGGGAAAGCCGTCACGCAGACGAATCTCGTTGGCGCTGATTAAAACGTAGCCGGTTTCGTCGATGCCGCGGCGTCCGGCGCGGCCGAACATCTGCAAAATTTCATCCGCCTTGAGCGGCTGTTCCTGGTAGTCGCGCCGGTACGATTCGCCGGCGAGCGCGACGCTGCGCAGTGAGAAATTGATTCCGGCGGCCAGGCCCATCGTCGCGACCACGACGCGCAACTGGCCGGCCTTGGCGAGCGGTTCGATCACGCCCGCGCGCGCTCCGTAGCTCAATCCGCTGTGATGATACGCGATGCGACTTTTCAGAATCTTCGCGAGGTGCTCGCCGACGAGCTGCTTTTGCTCCAGGTTTAACGCCAGCGGATGCGATGTCGGCAGGTGGCGTGCGATTTCCGCCGCGAGCATTTCGGTGGCTTGCCGGCGTGGGGCGAAGATCAAAATTGGTCCAAGATCCTCCGCCAGCGCCTTGGCGACACAGCGCGGCCAGTAGCCGCGAATTTCGCCCGGCACATGGAAATTGAGCTGGCTCAAATCCACTTCGTCGAGCGGCACGGGGCGATCTTCGTGGCGGACGAGGACGGCGCGACGACCGAGGCGATTGAGCCATTTCACAACGTCCTGGGGATTACCGACGCTGCCGCTCAACAGCAGCAGTTGCGTTTGCGGTGGCGCGAGGGCGAGGGCGAGTTCGTAGTTCAAACCGCGATCCGCGTCGCCGAGCATTTGATATTCATCCACGACGAGCAGCGTCGGGCCGTCGCCCGAAATCAGCCGCTGCTTCTGCGTTTCGAGCGTGGCGACGAGGACGGGCGCGCCGAGATTTTCGGCGAGGTCGCCGGTCGCGATGCCGACGTTCCAGCCGCGCGCGCGCCATTCGGCGAGCTTGTCATTCGCTAGCGCGCGTGTAGGCACCGTGTAAATCGCCTGCCCGCGGCATTTGCCCTGGTTCGACCACAACTCGAAGATGAGCGTCTTGCCTGCGCCCGTCGGCGCGTGGACCACGACGTCCTTCCCTTCGCGCAGCGCGGTCACCGCCTGCTGCTGCCAGAGGTCGGGCACGACGACCTGATTGAGCGCCGGCGAGTTCGCGAGAGCTTCGGCAAACGTTGACACGCGCGGAGGTTAATTGAAGACTCGCGCGCGAAAACAGAGAATTCGTTCACACCAAAAGCACGACAGCATCTCGCTCGCGAAAAATTCATCCCAATGAAATCCGATTTGCCCAACCCGCTCATCCGCCAACTCAAAGCCCAGGCGCAGCGCATGGACGCCACGCTCAAAGTCGGCAAGCACGGCTTGAGCGCGGAGTTTTTGAAGTCGGTGGATGAAGTGTTGAAGCATCGCGCGTTGATCAAAGTGAAGTTCACCGAGTTCAAGGAGCAGAAAAAGGAACTTGCTCCCGTGCTCGCCGATAAGACCGCGAGCAACCTGGTGCAACTCATCGGGAACGTCGCCGTGCTGTATCGAGCCAAGCCCGCGAACAAAGAATGACCGTCGGCCGCGCGACTCGCCGACGGAAGAAATGAACGCGCGCTGGCTTTGCGGGAGTCGCAAACGCGGTGAACAAAAACTACTTCACCGGCTTGAGATACACCGCCGGTTCAATTGCGCGGAGGGAGTGACCAACGACGCTGAGACTTTCCGTCTGTCCGACCATCAAGTAGCCGCCGGGAGCAAGCTGCGCGGTGAGTTTGCTGATCAAAGTTTCCTGGGTTTCACGATCAAAATAAATCAGGACATCGCGGCAGAGGATGACGTGGAACTGGTTGGTGAACGGATATTCGGACTGGAAAAGATTGAGATGATGGAACCGCACGCGCTGGCGCAATTCCTCCTTCACCCGGTAGTGACCCACCCAGTCGTTGATGCCTTTTTGGAAATAGCGGCACCGCCATTCGACCGGAACTTCTGTCAGGCGCGCCTGCGCGTAAATCCCTTGTCTGGCTTGGGCGAGAACGCGCGGCGAGATGTCGCTCGCGTCAATGCCCCACGTGCTGCCGGTCTGGTTCCGAAAAAATTCCGCAAGCACCATCGCAACCATGTACGGTTCCTCGCCCGAGGAACTGGCCGCGCTCCAGACGCGGAAAGGCGCGCGGGCCCGCTCGAGACGCGGCATCCACTGGGGCAGCACGATTTGTTGCAAAAATTTGAAATGCTTGAACTCGCGAAAAGAATTCGTGTGGTTCGTGGAAATGACGTCCAGGAGCCTGGCCAGTTCCTCCGCGCCACCGGCGGATTTTCGCAAGCGGCAATAGTCGTCGTATTCGCGCAGATTGAGCGAACGCAGACGCTTGGCCAAACGGGTGGTCACAAGTGTCTTCTTATCATTCCCCAGCCCGAGGCGGCTGTGATGGTAAACAAGCCGGCGGATGAATTCGTATTCAGCTTTGGCGACTTCGTTCATCGAACTGAAGCAGACGGAACGCTCAACTGTGGCGGCTTGCTAAAACCTTGAACCCGTTCCCGCAACTCCCCAGGCACTGCCTCGCACAATGGGCTTATGCTCGTAGCAATTCCATATCAGTCCCACTGGACTTGCTGTCAATTGCTTCGGCAAGGCGACGATCAAGCAGCGGCACAAACGGCGCCTCGCCAGCGATGACTTCCTCCGCCAACGTCGCGCCGTCATCTGCGGCCGCCGAGGTGGCCGGCCGATGATCTGCGAGAGCAGTTGCCGGTTGTTGGCCGGGAGAACCGCGAAGGAGCCGTGCGAATAAAGGCACGAAGGCCAGAGCAAATATCGCTCCCGCCAGCGCCGCGACAATCGCGGACTGCCGGAAGCGTGAACTGAGTTCAGCGGCGGCCGCGAGGTTTTGGCGGATTTCATTTTCGAGCAAAGTGTTCAATCGTGCGAGGCGATCCTGGATTTGCTCGAAATTCGCGTTAAACTCCAGCGTCGCTTCATGCGCCCGCACCGTCTGACCCGCCAGGGCCAGCGCGATGATTTCGTCAGCGCGGGAAAGATAATTGGTCATCGTGAGACGAACGCTGGTCACGCCGTCGCGCGCCTCATGGCCGAGCGACAATGCAGCCAAATCGTCCAGCGAGGCGCGCAGCGCGGCGGAGAATTGCCGGCCATCCGTGGTGGCGGCTTTCATCTCGCTGTCGTTGCCAGTTTCCGAGCCGAGCATCGCACGGTAGGGCGCGACACGCAAAGCGTGTTGCATGGCCGCGGCCGTCGCGGAGGCTCGGAGAGCCGCGAATTTCACGCTGCCCAGTTCGCGCACGCGCTGGCGAAGCCCCTCAAGGCGCAGCAAGTTGAACGAGATAACGCCGAGCGCGGGCAACAACACGAGGAGCAGGGCCGCGCTGAATTTGGTGTTGAACTGGAGTTTCATGTGGTGAGGTGCGTTTGCTCGTCGCGCTCTGAGAGTCAATCAACAGGGCAGTTCCGACTCATCGATCAAGCGGCGGCCGTCGCCAAAGGATCGGGCGAAACTTGTTTCTGCTTCGCAGAAGCTTTGATCAGGCGTTCGTCCATGCCCTGGAGCAGGATTTCGAAATCGCGCAAACAAGCGGACGCTTCGGCAATTCCCCGGCCGCGGCGCGACCAAGTATCGCAAGCTTGAACCGGCGATGATGGCAAAGATGTTTGATTAGAATTCATAGGATGATTCGGTTGGAGTTCTCGGCTACTTCGGGATGACGATTGGGTAACCGGCTTCGCCTGGCGCCTTGCCATCCACTTTCAGCACCTTCACGGAATTATCGGCTTCGCTGGCGCGCACAAAACCGATCGCGCCGGCGGTGTCCGCCACGAACTTTTTGTTGACGGCAGACGGACCAATTTGCTTGGGCGCGGCGGCCACTGCGCCGGTAAAGGTGGCTTGCAGAAAGTAGCGGCTGAGTTCTCCATCGCTCATCTTGTAAACTTCGCGCAAAACGGCGTCGCGTTCCGGACCTGGCTCGCGCTGAGTCAAGACCACTTTGCTGCCGCTGGGATCTTTGGTCTTCTCCGCTTTCAAGTATTTTTGGAGATCAGACAGCGTGACATTATCCAGTCCGCTGGACTTGTTGACGATGATCGCTACGTGATCCGCTTTGTCCTGCGCGGGCGCATTGGCCGCCACGAGCGCCGTCAGGGTTCCGAGGAGAGTTAATTTTCTAAACATAGTCAGAAGGGATGTTGACTGGATTATGCCTAGAAGGTGAACGCCGCCTGCAACGTCAACTCATTGGCGTCGCGTTGACCGGTTTCGATCTGGTGATCGTACTGCACTTTGAACGCGGCGAGATTGGTAAAGTCATAGCGCAAGCCGACGCCCGGCCCGTAGCGCAAGCCGTTTGCACCGATCACGGTCCAGACCTGATCGACCAGTGGCGCGTGGATGTAGGAGAAGCGTGCGTAGGGCGTGAACTTGCCGAATTTGTAAGCTACTTGATTGAAGAACGCGGGGGTCCAATGCGCTTGATCGCCGCGCGTCTTATGGCGGACCAGGTAGCCTTCGTTCAAGAGTTCCCAATTGCCCTGCTTGTAAACGACGTGTGCGTGAAACATTTCCTCGTCCGTGCGCGGGGTATCTTCCGGCGTGAGCGTGTCGTGATAGAGACCGACGCCCAGTTGCAGGCCGGGAAGACACTCGGGCCTGGCGGTGAAAGCGACGTTGACCGCCTTGTATTCGTTGTCGTCAGAGATGCTCAACACCGGGTTGTTCCCTGTGTCCGGCTTATGGAACGGCCGGCCGTTGCCAACTTCCACCGTATAACGCAAACCCAGCTTGCCAGACGGGATGTCGCCGCTCGCGGTAAAGCCGACGTTATGCGCCGGGATAAGTCCGCCGCCGTCCTCGAAATCGAGGAAGCTCGGCCGGCCGGTCGCCGTCTGAAACCATGTGCCGTGGTGATACGCCGTGTTGTAATAGCCGACCCCTGTGTGATAACGTCCGAAGTCGATATGGAAGTAGTCGCTCGGATGATACTGGAGCAGCAGGCGCTCGACCTCGATGCCGAAGTTGTTGTGTTCGTTCGCTTCGACCACGGTTTCATTCAAAATCGACACGGTGTCCGAGAGTTTCGAGGTGATGAAGAAATCCAACTGACCGAGGACGAAACTGTTTTTCTCACCGACGCGGTTGTTGATGCGGTAATCAACATCGCCGAAGCCATGAAAGCTGACTCTCGGAAAAGCGTCTTTCACCGCCTCGAACGCGTTCGCCGCTGAGGATGCGGATGCCGCTCCGCCTTTGAGTTCCTTGACTTCGCTTTCGAGTTGTTCGACGCGCTTGAGGAGTTTCTGGACGTATTCGGCGTCCACGGTTTGCGCCGCGACACTCAAAGGCAAAGCCAGCGCGGCTGCGAACGCAGACAAGACCCAATGGGCGCGCAATTTGGCTGTCATGGTGAATGAGCGTGCGTCAATTTGATTCATACAGAGTTGTTACTCACGAACAGGACTAATATCGGCGCGTAAGCCCAGGACTTAAACCACACCACTTCGGCAGCGGTATTGCGCAACTCTCCGCCCGCAACTCAAGGCGAAATACTCGTTTTCTTTCCGTGATGGAGATCAATTGTCGAACCGTTCGCGCATATGCGCATTAAACAGGCCGGCGTCTTTGTCGTCTTCGCCGAAGACAAGTCAGCACAATTTTGCAAGTGCGGCTTGGCTAAATGAACTCAAGTGCGCCGGCGGGCGGGTGACTGTAAATGGAGCGAACCGATTTTCGCTTGTTTGAATATTTATCCCCAAACGGACGATGGGCTTGAGGCAGAAATTCTCGGAGGTGCCTGGCGCGTAAAGTCAAACTGGGATTTTGCCGATACGTGAACCAGAAAGATTCGTCAAACGGGCTAGTTTTCCGAAAGCCAACATCGTCGTGAAGAAACGCATTCTATTTGTCAACAGCCAGCCCGCTGAGCGGCAGTTGTTTCAACAACTGCTCGCCGACCAACAGGACGCCTGGAACATCGCGTTCGTGTCGAGCGCCCAGGAGGCCCTCGCGCTCCTGACGCGCGAGCCGGCAGACGTCCTGTTCGCGGACGCGCAACTGGCCGACATGCCCGGTCTGGAATTACTGGCGGAGGCGGCGAAAATCCGTCCACGCACGGTGCGCTTCGTGCTGGCCGACGAGGCGAACAACGAATTGATCATGCAGTGCGTCTGGAACACGCATCAGTATCTTTCCAAGCAATCGTCACCCGGTGAATTCGTCACGACGGTCAGCCGTTCACTGGCGGCCGACAGTTGGCTGGCCAACGAGAAACTCAAAACCCTCGTCACGCGCATGCGCACCCTGCCCGCGTTGCCTTCCCTCTATTTTGAAGTCCTGCGGGAGTTGAACTCGCCCACGGCGTCCGCAGAACGAGTCGGGGAAATTATCGGCAAGGATCTGGCGATGACGGCCAAGATCGTGCAAATGGTCAACTCGGCCTATTTCGGCCTGCCGCGCACGATCACCACACCGACGGAAGCCGTGTTGATCCTCGGCATGGAAACGGTGAAATCGCTCGTGCTCTCAATCCACGCATACGCACAGTTCGACAAAGTGCGGCCGCTCTATTTCACAGCAGAAAAGGTCTGGAAGCATTGCCTGCGCGTCGGCGCAGCAGCCAAGCGCATCACCGAACTGGAATTCAACAATCCCAAACTGGCGGAAGAGGCGCTGACGGCCGGACTCTTCCACGACCTGGGCAAATTGCTCATGGCCACGAACGTCGCCGACGAATACAACGGCGCCCAAGCGTTGGCAAAAAAGCAAAACCTTCCATTGTGGGAAGTCGAAAAAGAAATTTTTGGAGCGACCCACGGCGAAACTGGCGCCTATCTGCTGGGGCTTTGGGGGCTATCGACTCCGATTGTAGAGGCCGTCGCCCTCCACAACGCGCCGTCGCGCACGCTGGAAAAAATGTTCGCGCCGCTGACGGCCGTGCATGTGGCCAATGCTTTCGATTACGAAACCAATCCAGAGAAGGACAGCCTCGCTCCACCCGCTCTTGACCTCGCTTACCTCACTGAAACCGGAATGGCAGGACGGTTGGCCGATTGGCAGCAGGCAATAGCTGATCCCACGCAACGCAAACCCGTCGCTAAATCCGCTAAGGGAGCCAAAACCACAACCACGGCCAACGTAGCCCCGTCGCAAGCAGATGCACAAAACGTCGCCGCGCGCCCGTGGTGGATCTGGGGGGCGGCCCTTGCTGGTATAGCGGTGCTCGCCGTTCTGTTTTTCTTGATCCACAACCGCGACGCGAGCCGCTCCGCCGTGACGACGTCCAACCCGACTCCGCAAACTCAAACGTCGCCCGCTGAACCATCTGTCCCGGCCACCGTCGCTCCACCGGTCGTTGAAAAAGCCGAACCAGCCAAAACTTCAGCGGCACTTCCCTCTGCCGACGAACGCAAGTCGGCGGTGAGCGCCATCGCCAAGCCCGTGGCGAACCTCCCAGCCAAGGCTGCGGCGACGCCAAATCTTCGGCTGCAAGGAATCTTCTACAAACAAAATCGACCGTCGGCCTTGATCAATGGTCAAACGGTGTTTGTCGGTGACAGCGTGGACGGCGCGCGCGTGACGGCCATCGATCAGGAAAGCACCACCTTGCAAGTTGGTGGAGAGCAGAAAGTCCTGAAGCTTCGTTGAGCCTCGTCACCCGCCGCGGAATCCGCCGGCGGCAGCTCACTCAATAAAGATCACGGCGGCCACGGCGCATCGGCTTTGATTGGCGAGGTCGTACGCACCTGAATCCACGGCACGTCGCGTGGCCCTTTGGGATTGGCGACGATTCTTTTTGACAGGGTGTCCGGGTCTTTCCGCTTCCGAATTTCCGCGTGGCCGTCCGCGAACGAAAACCCACACGCCCCGTTGTGGTAGTTGGCGGGCATGTTTCCCCACAACTCCTTCCGGTTCACGAACACGAGGAAATAGCCGTCGTCGATCCCGTCGGGATGCTCATCGAGAAAAACGAACGACTGCGAAGCGTTGATGATCTCGGAGTATTTTTTAAAGGTGTAGTGCGTGTTCTTGATCTCGGCGGTGTACCAACTGTCGCCGTTCATGTTGCCATTCATCGCAATGCTGCGCACGCGGGGATAGGTCTTGCCCGAAATTTTGACCGTGCTCAGGTCGGCGGGACATTTGTAGATGTCGAGCGACTCGTTGTATCTCCACAAAAGTCCTTTGGGAGCTTTGGGCAAATTCACGTTGGTCGCGTCTTGCGGCGTCATCAACCAACCTTCCACCCAGCCCCGCTGATCGCCTGTGCCGTTGGGCACGAGCTTGTCGTTGTTGTCATCGGGATACATATACCACGCCACGCCGAGTTGCTTGAGGTTGCCCATGCACTTGATGCCTTGGGCTTTGGTTTTGGCTTTCGCCAACGCCGGCAACAGCATGGACGCGATGATGGCGATGATGGCGATCACGACGAGCAGTTCGATGAGGGTAAAAGCCCGGCGGCTTGGAGAAGTTTTCATGATGCGTGCATAAAAAAATTTGGCCGGCTTGTAAAGCGCGAGTTGTGAGCCGGCAAAACTTGGTTATATTCGCTCGCAACTTGATGAACACACTGGCGACGCAAATCAACTTCACGACGCGACCATCGTCCCCTGCCCTCCTCTTCACTCTTTCCGGTTCGCCCCAAACCTGGTTAGGCGCGCTGGTTGCGTGGCTCGCCCTGGCGACGCTGTCCGTAACCGCGCAAAACGGGACCCCAGTGATCACGAAATTTGCTCCAGCGAGCGGCGCCCCGGGCATTCGTGTCACGATCACCGGCGCAAATTTCACCGGCGCGCAGTTGGTAACCTTCAATGGAGCGGTCGCTGATTTCGTTTTGATTTCACCAACGCAAATCAACGCCACGGTGCCGTTCGATGCGACGACGGGGCCGGTGAGTGTGGACACATCCGCGGGTCAGGCGATCAGCACGGCGTTCTTCTTTGTCGCGCCAGTCATCACCGATTTCACACCCGACAACGGCCCACCGGGAACGTTCGTGACGGTGAGCGGCGCGAATTTTGACAATGCAATGGCTGTGAAATTTGGCGGCGTCAACGCCCCGAATTTTGCCGTAGTCGCCAGCGGCCAGCTTCAAGCGGTCGTGCCAGCGGGCGCAGCCAGCGGGCCGATCAGCGTCATCACGCCGGCGGGCGGCGCGGTAAGCACAAACCAATTCTTCGTGACGACGGCACCGATCATCACCGGCTTCGATCCGCCGGACGGCGCGCCCGGCACGACGGTCGTGATTGACGGCGACCGCTTCCTCGGCGCGACGGCGGTGAAGTTCAACGGCACCAACGCGAACTTCACGGTCGTGGCGGTCACGCAGATCCGAGCGATCGTCCCCCCGAAAGCGACCACCGGCCCGATCACGGTTATGTCGGCGCTCGGCACCGGGGCAAGTTCGAGCAACTTCGTCGTGACCGGCAGCGCGCCAGTCATTTCCGATTTCAATCCGAAGCATGGACAACCTGGCGATGCTGTTGTAATCGATGGCCGCAATTTCACCAGCGCAACGGCCGTGTCGTTCGGCGGCACGAACGCCGTTTTTGCCGTGGTCGCCGACACGCAAATCCAAGCCGTTGTTCCCGCCCGCGCCACGAACGGCTTAATCAGCGTGACCGGGCCGGCCGGCGCGGGCTTTAGCACGAACATCTTCCAAGTAACTGGGCCGGCGCCAATCGTAACAGATTTTTCGCCGGCGTTTGGTCTGGCCGGATCGCAAGTCGTGATCGATGGTGAGAATTTTTTGGGAGCCACGGGCGTGACGTTCAACGGGACCAATGCCACATTCGCCGTGACTTCGCCGAATCAAATCACCGCCATCGTTCCCAAAACCGCGACGGATGGCCCCATCGCCGTGACTTCGCCGGGCGGCTCGGGCGTCAGTTCGAGCGTTTTTAATGTCATCACCGGCGGACCCGTCATCACTGATTTTTCACCGACGGCGGGTGCGCCCGGCGCAACTGTCGTGGTGAACGGGGCCAACTTCACGAGCGTCACGAACGTGACCTTTGGCGGCGTACAGGCGACGAATTTTGGCGTGACGGCGGACACGCAACTCCGCGTCACCGTGCCGGCGGGTGCAAACACTGGTCCAATTCAAGCCGTGAACCTGTTCGGCACCGGAACCAGCAAAACGAACTTCATTGCCGCCCCGCGCATTACCAGTTTCACGCCGCCGAGCGCTCCCGTTGGCAGCACCATCACGGTCACAGGAACGAATCTTTTGGATGCCACGATCGTGCTGTTGAATGGACTGAAGGCGAAGTTCACCACCGTGACACAGAACCAACTCGGCTTCGTCGTGCCGCCCGGCGCAGCAAGCGGCCCGATCAGCCTGGCGAATCCCGGCGGCGCGACTTCGACCACGAATGATTTCATCGTCACGCTGGCTGCCGATCTCGGCCTGAGCGTCATCATGACTCCGCCCGTCGCAATCCTTGGAGGCAGCTTGAATTATTTCTTTACGATCACCAATCGCGGGCCGGACACGGCGACGCACGTAACACTCGCCGGTTCGCTGCCGGGCAACGCAATTTTTCTCGCCTCCAACGCGAGCCAGGGAGCGTGCGCCGCAAACCTCGGCCAGATCGTCTGCGGACTTGGCCCCATCGCGGCGGGCGCGGTGGCGACGGTTCAACTGCAATTCCTGCCGTCGAGTGAAGGCGGCAGCGGCAACACGTTCAACCTCCTGGCGGTCGAACCGGATCCAGCGCTCGCCGACAACAGTCTCGTCGTCACCGCCATCATCGTGCCGGGCGGCCTGCCCAGCCTGCGAATCCAGATTGCCACCGGGCAAGCCGTGTTGTCGTGGGCCACAACCAACGCGGGCTTCATCCTCGAAGGCACCGACACACTGATGCCGCCGATTTCGTGGTTCGCGATTAGCAATGCAGTGAGCATGCCCGGCTTGAATTCATTTACCAGCCCGCTGACGAACGCCACCCGATTCTTCCGCCTCCGCAAGCCTTGAACGAGGCCGACCTGAACTCACACGCAAACGTGACGCGCGGCGCTCCGGTTCATTGGAGTGAAAAGCGATTCGTGACGAAATTGTCACTCGAATAAAATTTGACCACTTCGGAACCGGCTTCTAACATCGCGTTCATTCGTCGAGAACAGTTGGAAATTCCGTGCGGATGCATATCTCTCCGCGTGGCGACGGCTCAGAAAAAACGAATTTAGCACTCCACAACCGAGTCAGTGGAACATCACCACCATGCAAATATCGTGTCGTAATTTTGGTTTCGCGCTGCTGGCCGCCGGAATTTTTACCGGCTGCGGGCCGAAAAAATCCGCCGGGCCAGCGGCGGCGCCCGTCGTGAATGTCGTGTCCATCGCGGCCAAACGCCAGTCGGTGTCGGAGTCGCTTTCGCTCGTCGGGACCATCACCGCCAATGAATCCGT
>JACPZS010000100.1 GCA_016195385.1 Verrucomicrobiota bacterium | reverse complement strand
GCTCAAAAGCGGCGTGCTGGCGGCTGACGCGGTTCACGCGGCGCTCGTCGCGCGCGACTTTGCACCGGGCCGGTTTGAAGATTACGCGCGCGTGTTGAGACAGGGCATCGAGAACATGCGCAAGCTAGTTTACGCTTTCTACGATCCCAGTTTTTCGTTCAAGGACGTCATCGACAAATACCCCGACATGGCGGGCGAAATCACCGACTGCCTGTCCGGCGACGTGAACAAGGACTTCTCGCGGCTGTGGACGGCGATTCGTGAATTTGTCCCGATTCCCGATGAACTCCCGTACGGGATGCCGTTGGAAGCAGGTCAAGTGGAGCCACAACTCCAGTCGTAAAATTCCGCGCCGCTATTTTCCCTCCGCCTGTGAAGCTTTGCGCGCTTGGACGATTGCCAAAGGATCCATCGGCAAATTTTTCGGATCGACATAGTGCGCCAGATCACGAAGTGCGATGACGTGAAAGTGTTCGTCGTGGAGGAACTTCATGTATTCGCGAAACAACTCCGGCGGTGTATGCACCCACGGGTGGTCGCGATCCGGCACGCCGTGAAATTGAATAACGGCGATCCGTCCATTCTTCGCCAGGAGGACAGCGCGTTTGAAATCGTCGAGCGTCCACTTTGGCCGCGCGTCGCCCGCCGACGGAATTAGCAGCGGATGGTCCCGTTCGGGTTCGTACGCGGAACCGCGGCCTTCGGCGTAAGGAAACTCCGGCTCGCCACCGCGCCGCGCAAATTGAAAACCGAGCCGGCGCAGCAACGGCAAAGCTTCCGGCGTGATCGCGTTTCCCGGATACGCAAATGAAGTCGGACGCGGGAGGCCGTGCTTGCGACAACGCGCGTTGATGGTTTCGACTTGCTCTTCCAAGCGGGGGAGATTTTCCTTCGTCACGCTCAAGTGATCGCGCGTGTGATTGCCAATCTCAAATCCATCGCGATGCAACCGCTGGATCTGCTCCCAAGTCATGTAGTCCTGTTTGTTCGTCGCAAAGCCAAATCCCTCGGTGATGAAAAACGTTGCGGAGAATTGGTACTGCTTGAGCAGCGGCCGCACTATCGTGAACTGGGAAGCGACGGAGTCGTCGAACGTCAACACGACGAGTTTGTCCGGAATGGGTTTGCGTTCGGCGGACCGGAGCGACAACGCGAGCAGAAAAACGCAACCCGTAGCCACGAGTCGTGTGGTGTAGTGGGCGAAAAAATTTACGCGATCCCAACGGCGGTAAGGCCAATGAACGAAGTCTCGGGCTGTTTTTTTCATGACGATTGTCCAGTTGCCAACTGGCGCTCAGTCCGGCCCGCGGGTCAGGTGTGATTTTGCCATTTCCAATTTCTTTTCCAAACTTGGGCGGAGCGAGGGAAATGCGGGCATTGCGAGCAGGCCTCGATAAATTTCAAAAGCCGGCCGCCAGCGCTGCATTGCTTCGGCAATTCGCGCGGCGTCCGAACCAGCCTTGTAAGTCCAGAATGGGCTCGCGCGCTCGCCGGCGCGCAGATTTTTTCCATAGAACACGTTGAGGCAATGATTCAACGCATCACTGAGCAGCGTCGTGCGTGTCGGTTCCGGCTTGAGCACGGCTTGCTTTTCCAAGACCGCTGCCAGACCGACTTCCGCCTCGCTCCGCGGTCCAATTGCCAACTGCGGCCAGTTCATCACGGTGAAATAATTCGTGGCGGCCTGATCATAGCGCGTCGGGTCGTTGATCCCGCCAAGTTGGAAATGGCAGTCGGCGATGCGCCCGAGTGCCAGTGGAGCGAGCGCGTTAGTCGGAAAATCTTGCACGATGCGATTAAAGACGTTGATCGCCCGCTCGAAGCGTCCCAACGGGTTCACTCGCTCGGGCGTCGGCCGGCTGATCAGCGTGTCGCCGTAGCCAAACCACGCCTCGGCGATGATGCGAGGCGGGCAATTGGAATCGCTGCTCGCGTTATTGATTAAGTTTGTGAAGTACGCGATCGCGTCGTCGAACGACGGCCGTGCCAGCGCGGCGGCCGCGGCTTTGATCTGCGCCTCGTAGGCCAGCTCCGAAAGCGGCGCCCTTTTGCCCTGGAAGAGCGCCTGGAAATTTTTCTCGGCGGCGACGTAATCCCGCTGTCTCAAAAAATAATCACCAATCCAGTTTTGCGCGAGCGGCACATTGACGTGCGCCGGAAAGCGCGCGACAAAATTGGTGAACAGGGCGAGCGCATTCGTTTCCTGCCGTGCCTGATAGTAAAGCCAGCCGCGGTCGAATTCGACCTCCGGCAGCCGCACATGGTTTGTGAACTGCGCCGCCCACGCGTCGTAGTGTTTCGTCGCCGCTGGCCAATTTTCTTCTTGAACGAAAGTGCGCGCAATCGCGAGACGCGCATCGGCCAACAAAATCGAATTGGTGAAACGCGCCAGGAACTGTTCGAGTCTCAAGCGCGCTTCAGCGGGTTGCTTTTGACGGGTGAGCACTTTGCCGGTGATCAGCACGCTGCGATCGCGCAACTCATGCTCGGGAAACCAACTCAGCAAACGGTCGAGCGCATTCGTTGCGCTGGCCTGATCACCGATCTCGCTCGCGGCGGAAATGATCTGGTAAAGCGCCGGCGCGAGGAGCGAATTTTTGATCGCCGCCGTCGGCACATATTGATCGACCAGGCGGCGATAGTTCGTGATCGCGCCGGAGAAATTTTTCTGCGCGAGTTGCGCATCCGCCCATTTGAACAAGGCGACGGCGTGATTTTCCGACGCGGGCAAAAGTTCCGCCGCTTTCTGAAAGTCAGCGGCGGAATTCGTCATCACCCCTTGTTCCCACCAGCACCAGCCACGATTCAAATACGCCTGCCCCGCAAACATGCCCGGCGGCGAGTTGGTGATAATCGGCGTGAACTGGGCCTGCGCGAGCGCCAGCAGATTGGTTGCAGGGGCGGGGGGCGTTTCATTCGTTCCCGCGACGGGATCCTTGGCCGCGAAGTACTGCTTGAGCCGCAACTCTCCCAACGTCAGTCGCGCCAAATCGAGCAAACCCGGCGGCGGCTGCCGGGCGAGCAGCGTCTCCAGCCATTGAATCGCCTCACTGATCTGCCCGTCGGCCAGCGTCAATTCGACGATTTTGACCAGCGCCTGCTGCTGACTGGACGCGGGCACGGCTTCCGCCAGATTATTCGTCAGCACGGCAATCGCCTGCTTGCGCTCATTCAATTGCTCCAGCACATCCGCTTGCAACGCCAGCGTCTGCGCTTGTTCAAAGCGCGAGCCGAACGCGCTGGCAAGCGTGAGCAGATTCGTGACTTCGGCGAGCGCCGCTTGCGGTTGCTGGTTGGCCAGCGCGGAGCGGGCAAGCAGGAATTGGTGTTTCCATTTTTGCTCGGACGCCAGTGGACGGCTGCTCAAGTCGTTCAACACTTCCACCGCTGCCGGGATTTCGCTCTGCGTGAACAAAACTTCCGCCAACAACAGCCGCGCACGCACGGTCGCCTTGTCATTGGGCTGCGCCGAGGCAGCTTTTGCGAACGCGCCATCGGCCCGGCGCAGGATGTTCGCCGCGCCGGTCAAGTCGCCTTGTTTGAACTTCGCCAACGCCTGGCCGAGACACGCGTTTAGCACTACCTCCGATTGCGGGAAGTCGCGGATGACTTTTTCGTAAGCCGCCGCCGCCTGCGCGTAGTCGCCTTTTTCAAAATGCGCCTCCGCGATCCAGTAACCGTAATGCGGCGCCCATTCGCCGGCGGTGGCGATTCCGCTTTGCAGCAATTCGACGACGCCGGAAAAATTCCGTTGCGCTTCGGGCAATTCTTTTTGCTGTTCGAAGCGCGACCGCGCCTGCATCAGGACTGCTTCCGTCCGTTCTATCGCGGCGGGATACTTCGCCAGAAAATCGGCGAACTCGCGTTCCGCGCGATCAAACCAGTTGTCCTCGAACGAGCGCCGCGCCGAACGAAACTCGCGCTCTTCGAGCAACGGCGGATTCGCCGCGCGCAACGTGGCAGCCAACAAAGCCAGTACGCAGACGAGCAAAAGACAACGTGACAATTTCATGCGGTGACAACTGCTTGTTCCACCGAAGCGGCCTGAGCTGACTCGCGTGAAGCAGCCGGTGGCGCGAGCAGTCGCTTCAAAAATTGTCCGGTGTGGCTCGCCGCGCACCGGGCGACGAACTCCGGCGAACCTTCCGCCACAATGCGCCCGCCGTCGGTGCCGCCTTCCGGCCCAAGGTCGATGACCCAGTCGGCCGTTTTGATCACGTCGAGATTGTGCTCGATGACGAGCAGCGTGTTTCCCGCCGCGCGCAACTTGAACAGAACTTCGAGCAGTTTCGCCACGTCGTGAAAATGCAACCCCGTCGTCGGCTCGTCGAGAATGTAAAGCGTGCGCCCCGTGCTGCGCCGGCTCAACTCCGCCGCGAGCTTGATGCGCTGCGCCTCGCCGCCGCTCAACGTCGTCGCCGATTGCCCCAGCCCGATGTAACCGAGGCCCACTTCCGCCAGCGTCAGGCACGGTTCGTAAATCGCCGGCACGGCGCGGAAAAAATTCACGGCTTCATCGACCGTCATTGCCAGCACATCCGCGATGTTCAAGCCCTTGTAATTGATTTCGAGCGTCTCGCGATTGTAGCGCCGGCCATTGCACGCTTCGCACGTGACATAAACCGGCGGTAGGAAGTGCATCTCGATCTTGAGCAGGCCGTCGCCTTGGCATTTCTCGCACCGCCCGCCCTTGACATTGAAACTGAATCGCCCCGCGCCGTAGCCGCGAATTTTGGCGGCGGGCAGTTTGGAAAAAAGATCGCGAATGTCGTTGAACATGCCCGTGTATGTCGCGGGATTGCTGCGCGGCGTCCGGCCAATCGGCGTCTGGTCGATCACAATCGCCTTGTCCAACAAATCGACGCCGCGAATCTCACGACACGCGCCGGGCCGTTCCTTCGAGCCAAACCAGTGCCGGAACAGCGCGCGTTGCAACACATCCAGCACCAGCGTGCTTTTGCCCGAACCGCTCACGCCGGTCACGCACGTCAGCGATCCCAGCGGAATCTTTACGTCGATGTTCTGCAAGTTGTTCTCCGTCGCGCCGAGAATTTCGATCCAACCGCGATCCGGAGAGGGCTTCATCCGCTTCCTGGGCACGGGAACCGTCAGTTCGCCGTTGAGATATTGGCCGGTGAGCGAGCGCGGGTTTGCCGTCACTTCCGCCGGCGTGCCTTGCGCCACGACTTCGCCGCCGCGCACGCCTGCGCCCGGTCCAAGGTCGAGGACGTAATCGGCGCGGCGAATTGTGTCTTCGTCATGCTCGACCACGATGACGGTGTTCCCCAAGTCGCGCAGACCGAGCAGCGTTTTCAAGAGCAATTCGTTGTCGCGTTGATGCAGACCAATGCTTGGCTCGTCCAGAATGTAGAGCACGCCGACCAGTCCCGCGCCGATCTGCGTCGCCAGCCGGATGCGCTGCGCCTCACCGCCGGAGAGCGTGCCGCTCTCGCGATTGAGCGTGAGATAACCCAGGCCGACGTTCTTCAAAAAACCAAGCCGCGCGCGAATCTCGCGGACGACTTCCGCTGCAATCTTCTGCTGAAACTCGCTCAATTTCAGTCCCACAAAAAATTGGTCGGCTTGCTCAATCGACAGCGAGCAAACATCCATGATGGACAGACCAGGAATTGCTTTCGCCGGGAGTTTTGAATTTTGAGTTTTGAATTTGGAATTGCCGCCTTCGATACCAAGCGTGACGGCGAGGATTTCCGGCTTGAGCCGCGCGCCGTTGCAGGCATCGCAATCCGTCGGAGCCATGAAGGCTTTGAGCCGGTTGCGCGTGAACTCGCTCTCGCTTTCCGTGTAGAGCCGTTCGAGATTCGGAATCACGCCCTCGAACGGCCGGCTGAGGGAACTCGTCTTGCCCGCGCGCCAGAAGTTGAACTTGATCTCCATCTCGCCCGAGCCGCGCAGCAGGACCCGTTTGAAATCTTCCGGAAGTTCGCGATAAGGCTTTTCTAAACTCTGCTCGTAATGACTGGCGACGCCACGCAGCAGCGCTTTGTAGTAAGTGATCATCCTTTTGCCGCCCCGACGCCAAGGCAGCACCGCGCCTGCTTCAAGCGACTTGCTTTGATCCGGCACGACCAAGGCTTCATCAAAAACCATCTTTTGACCGAGGCCGTGGCAGACTGGACAAGCGCCGAACGGTGAGTTGAAAGAAAAATGTTTCGGCGTGAGACGGTCAAAACTTTGTCCGGTGGCCGGACTGTAGAGACGATTGGAATGCAGCGCCTCCGTCCACGTCGTCGAGGGTTCGGCCGTCGGCGGTTGATGCAACACGAGCAACCGGCCCTCACCCCATTTGAGCGCCGTCTCGACCGAGTCGCTCAAGCGCACGCGCACCTTGTCATCGATCACGAGCCGGTCCACGACGACGTCGATGTCGTGCTTCTCCTTGGGATCCAGTTTGACGCGCGTGTTGGCTGCGAGTTCGACGAGCTGGCCATCGACACGCGCGCGCACAAAGCCCTCGCGAGCGAGGCGCTCGATCACGTCGCGAAACTCGCCCTTCTGTTCGCTGATGACGGGCGCAAGCACCATCACGCGCGTCCTCGGCGGCAGCGTGAGAATTTTTTCCACGATGTCGGTCGTCGTCTGATGCGTAATCGGCTCGCCGCTCACGGGACAATGCGGCTGGCCCACATTCGCGAACAGAAGCCGCAAGTAATCGTAAATCTCGGTGGTTGTGGCAATGGTCGAGCGCGGATTCGCGCCCGCGCTGCGTTGCTCGATGGCAATCGCCGGCGAAAGCCCTTCGATGAAATCGACCTCCGGCTTTTGCATCTGGTCGAGGAACTGGCGCGCATAAGCCGAGAGCGACTCGACGTATTTGCGCTGGCCTTCGGCGAAGATGGTGTCGAAGGCGAGCGACGATTTCCCCGAACCACTTAGGCCGGTGATGACGACGAGACGATTGCGCGGGATGTTGAGCGTGAGATTTTTTAGATTATGCTCACGCGCGCCGCCGATCTTGATGAATTCCTGCGCCATGCGGTTTGAAACCTCCGACGAACCGGAAGCTTGGTGTTCAATCCAACACGCTTTAAGCCACGGCGCAAAGTCAGAAAATGTTGAAAAATGTTGATATGCAAACGAGGCTGCCCCGCTCGCATTGCATGAATTTGGCGCGTTTTGAAACAGGCCCGACGTTTATGGCGTGAGTGCCTGGATTTCAGCCTGGCTCAAGGCGCGGTTGTAGATTCGCGCCGAGTCCAGCGCACCGTTTAGCGTCAGCGGGGTTGTAAAGGCCCGCCCACCCAACCGCGCGTTGACGCCGTTGTCGCTCATCGTCCCAGTGGCCGCCAGCGTTCCGTCGAGAACGCCGTCCACATAGAGTTTGATCGTCGCCCCGTCATAGGTCGCCGCGACCTGATGCCACGAACCCACCCCGATCGTAGTACCCCCCGTAAGCACGGCCGCCTCGAACGTGACGCGCAGCTTGCCACCCGCCTGAATCCGCAACTCATACTGGATTGAACTCGCGTCGCTCTTGGCGATGAGTTCGTCTGTAACCGCTGTGCTGTTCGCTTTGGCCCACGCCACCAGCGTGATCGCCGTGGCCGGGTTGAGGATCGCGCTGTTGCCCAGATCGACGTAATCGTCCACTCCGTCGAAACTCAACGCCCCGCTGCTCGACCCCACCGTCCACACCGGCCCGTTGACAAGCGTGCCGGTGTTGCCGTTGCCTGAGGAATCCAGCGCGCTCAACCCGTTGCCATCGTCGAGTTTCCAGTAACCCACCAGGCTCGGATCGCTCGCCGGGTTGACCGTGATGTTGATCGGTGCCGAGGTCGTGCTCGCGTTTTGGTTGTCTGTCGCCACCGCCGTCAGCACGTACGCATTGGACGCCACGTTGTTCCATGTGATGGTGTAAACATTGCCCACACCCACGGTCGCCGTGCCGAGCAAAGTGGCGCCCGCATAGAAATCCACCTTGTTGATGGTGCCGTCGCTGTCGATGGCTGTCGCGCTGATCGGAATGTTTGCCCCCGCCGTGAACGTTGCCCCGTTGGGCGGTGCGGTGAGTGTCACTGCGGGCGATACGTTCGCGGCGTAAATGGCAGACAGTGTGTGACCGGCATCCATTGTCACCGTGGTCGCCGGCGTGACCGCCCAGTCCACGCCGTCGCGCCGCCATTTTTGGAAGTTGTTGCCGCCGGCGAGCGGCGGCGCGCTCAAGTTGACCAGCGCCCCGTCGTTGTAGGTGCGGGTGAAGGAGGTTGTCCCGGTGCCCAGCCCGTTGTTATCCGCTGGACTCACCGTGACTGTGACGCCGCTGTTCGGGTTGACGGAATCGATCATAAGCGTATGGGGCGTGGGGAAGGGATCGAGCAAGGACTGCACTTCGGTCGGCGTCAACGCCCGGTTGTAAATTCGCGCTTCGTCGAGCAGGCCCGGGAAAGGCAGTGCGTTTGAAAACTCCCGCACTCCCAACCGTACGTCCAGGCCGTTGTCGAGCATCGTCAAATTGCTCGGCAGCGTCCCGTCGAGTATGCCGTTCACGTAAACCCGCAAGTTCGCTCCGTCGTATGTGCCAGTGACCAGATACCACGTATTGACGCTCAACGTGGTCGCGCCGGTCACCACCACGCCCGCCACGGCCATGCGGACCTTTCCCCCCACCTGGAGTCGCAGGTAATACTGGTCCTGCGCATTGTTTTCCTTGCTAATAATTTCACCGCTCACGCTCACGTTGCTCGGACGAATCCACGCGCTGAGGGTGATCTGCGAACCCGGATTGAGCGAGGGTGAGTTGCTGATGCGCACGTAGTCGTCAACGCCATCCAAACTCAGGCCCCCGCCGAATCGACCGCTCGTCCACCCCGGTCCATTGATCAGCGTGCCCGTGTTACCGTTTCCCGAGGAATCCGCCGCCAACAGGCCGCCGGCGTCGTCCAGTTTCCAATACCCGACCAGCGAAGAACCGGACGTGTCGTCATCTTTGATCGTCACCGTGGCCGTCGATGGCGATCCGACCGTGTAGCCGCTCCCCGCTGCCAGCGTCAGCACCACCGTCTCGTCGCCTTCCACGAGCACGTCGTTGATCACGTTCACCGTCGCCACCGCAGTCGCCGAGTTTGCCGCAAAGGTCGCCGTCGTTCCGAGCGCCGTGTAGTCTGCCCCACTCGCCGCTGTGCCGCCCACCGTGAAGTTCACGGTCAGCGCCGCCGTTGTCGGACCCGTGCGACTGAGTGTGAATGTCCCCGTCCCCTGGCCCGCCCCCGGCTCGCCCGCAGTCACGTCCGTCGCCACCACAGTGACGGTCGTAGTACTGCATGGCACCACAGTTACTTTTGCTGTGTAAACGTCAAATCCGTGCAGCGTACCGTCGGGATTGTCTCCGGTACTGTTGGAGTTGTCCGCCCAACAAGGGTAAAACTTTCCACCATGGAATGCGAGGCCGGTGTAATCACCGAAATCGAAACCGCCATCGGCGGCTAGGCTGGCGTCGGAAACGCCGGCGCTGACTTTCACATTGGGGGCGAATGATAATCCGCCGTCGGTGCTGACGCTGGCCCAGAATTCTACCGTGTTGTTATTCACCGAATTTCGGCAGTCGTAATACGAGACCGCGATATGGCCGGTGGTTTGATCGAGGGCAATCCGCGGGAGGAACTGGCTCTTGCCGTTGCCCGCCGGGTCGTCGTTAACCCGAACCGGCGCGCTCCAGGTGGTGCCGTTGTCGTCCGAGAACCGCACGAAAATGTCTGTATCCGCGCTGGCGGTGGAAGAACGATCCGTGTAAACGAGGTAAAGCCTGCCATTATGCGGCCCTGTGCTGCGATCCCAAGCCAAACCGGCTTCGGCATCAATAGTACGATTCAGTTGCGCCGGGATGGGGCTTAAGCCGCCCACTTGCGTGGAAGTTGCAATGATTACTTGGTTGAACCCCGCAGCCCCAAGGCCGTCCGGATCCAAATGGACCTTGATCGAGTCAGGCCCTATTCCACTGGTACGCTGATAGGCTACCGTTACCTGGCCGTTTGGCCCGATGGAAATGTCTCCGAAGCCACCATTTGCTCCGGGCACTATCTGGGCGGCACCGAAAGCTCCGACAACGCCGAGGCCGTTCACCGCCGCTCCGTGGGCGACAACCCGGTTGGCCGAATCTGTGTAGGTGATCCAGACGCTGCCCAAGGCGGCAGTCCCACCCGGGCCGGCGGCTATTGATGGTTGATCGTTGCCAGTCGTGGTCGTTTGAAATAGGAGACTGAAGGTCGCTCCGCCATTTGTACTGAGACCAACAACAACACGTTGCGAGACCCCCAATTGCGTCAGGAACAAATTACCGAAATTGTCCCACGTCGCTGAATCGTCGCCACCATCGACCAAAAGAGCGCCAACATTGCTATTCAGCCAAGTTAGTCCTCCGTCCATGCTGAACTTTGTCGATGCGCCAAAAGTTGTGCTGGAGAACAAGTTATTGGGATTCGTTGGATTGATGGCGATGCACTCCTCGACGTGATTTCCGGCCTTTTTGGTTATATTCACGTTGGCATTCACAGTGGCTGGTACACACTCATCGTCCTGAATCGTCACCGTCGCCGACGATGGTAATCCGATCGTGTAGCTGCTCCCCGCCGCCAGCGTCATCACCACCGTCTCGTTGCCTTCCACCAGCACGTCGTCGATCACGCTCACTGTCGCAACCGCCGTCGCCGAGTTCGCCGCAAATGTCGCCGCCGTCCCGAGCGCAGTGTAGTCCGTGCCGCTCGTCGCTGTCCCGCTCACCGTGTAGTTCACCGTCAGCGCCGCCGTCACCGGACCCGTGCGGCTAAACGTGAACGTCCCTGTGCCCTGGCCCGTTCCCGGCTCGCCCGCCGACGCGTCCGTCGCTGCCACCGTTACGACCGGTAACGTTTGAGCCAAACCTAATTGGAATGACTGCGTCAAAAGCAGGATGCCGATAAATGAGCTAAGATTAATGTGATTCCGCAGCTTCAGTACCTCCATGATCACAAGGTTCCGCCGGTTTGTTATCCTTTGATCAGTGTACATGAAAACATTTGGCTTTATGGGAGAGTTCCGTTGAAACAAATTTTACAAATTTACATCTTGCCCGCTCCCGAGAGAAACCTCTGGAATTTGAACAGACGCGATACACGTAGCAGACGTGATACCATTCTCAGAATTGTCGGTCGTCCCCGCAAACCAGAACAACGCAATAGTCGGGAGTGTGTTGAAGCAACTGGCACGGGCAACGAAGGGTCTGATGGAGACAGCGCGAGGACTTTATCGACGATGCCAGTCGTTGTCGAGTTGGTCGAGCGCGGATGCGCGCCGACGCTGCGCTGCTCAATGGCAATCGCTGGCGACAGACCTTCGATGAACTCACCTCCGGCTTTTGCATCCGGTCGAGGAACTGGATGCGCATAAGCCGGGAGTGATTCGACGTATTTGCGCGGCCCCTCGGCGAAGATGATGTCGAAGGCGAGCGACAATTTCGCTGAACCATTCAAGCCGGTGATCACGACCCGAAAAGCAGCCTGTGCGTGATTCCGTTGAGTCAAGTTGAATGACGGTGTGGGCAGTTAAAGATTCTTCTTTGGCGGCAATCTCGGTTTGAATTTCCTGATTCGGAAAGGCTGCGTCAGGAATTCGCAATTCCGGCCGGTTGCCAGACTGGACGGCACGGGGGGAGTAAATTACTCTGCGTCCACAGATCGACTCATGCACGCGAAGCATCCGCACAAACCGTCGGCTGCGCCAGCCAGGCGCCGCCTGCCGCGCTCGTTCAAGGAGTTGACGCCGAGCAACCATTTCAACCCGCGGACGTTTTTCCGGGAACTGGTGTGGAAGGCACTCTTGATGAAACGCACGGGCGAACATCGGCAGCCCGACTTCCCGAAACTTTCGCCCGGCCAAATCGCGCTCACCTGGATTGGCCATGCGTCCTTTCTGATTCAGTTCAGCGATTTGAACATTCTGGTGGACCCGAATTTTGCGAACTGGCTGTTTCTGCTCAAGCGCGTTCGCCGGGCCGGCTTGAAGTTGAAGGATCTGCCGCCGATTGATCTCGTGCTGCTGACGCACGCTCACTTCGATCATTTCCACAAGCCGACGATTCGCAAATTGCCATCGCCAAAAATCGGCGTGATGCCGTGGGGCGTCGGCGATCTCGCGCGCGGACTGGGCTTCAGCCGCATCATTGAACTGCAACCGTGGGAAAGTTTCTCCCACGCGGATTGGAAAGTGACGCTGACCCCGGGCAAACATTGGGGTGCGCGGACGCTGCGCGATTCGCACCGCGGCTACGGCGGCTTCGTCATCGAACACCAGGGACGGCGCGTGTATCACGCCGGTGACAGCGCCTACTTCAGCGGCTTCAAAGAAATCGGCGAGCGCTTGCGCCCAGAAATTGCGTTGCTCCCCATCGGCGCTTACTACCCGGATTCGTTCCGGCATGTGCACATGGGTCCGGACGAAGCAGTCAAGGCTTTCCGCGATCTGCGCGCGCACTGGTTCGTGCCGATGCACTATGGGACCTTCAAGTTGTCGTTTGAGGAAATGGACGAGCCGCCACGCTGGCTCAACGAAATCGCCCAACGCGACGGTTTGCAGCGCCAGCTAAAAATGCTCGACGAAGGAGTACCTAAAATTTTCTGATGCGGCTGCGGACGACAGAATAAGACTTGTCGTCGTGGCAAAACCATTCCATTGGCGGGCGCGATCCTACTGGCACCGACTCGGGAACAAATCCTGAGTGTTGCACGTAGGGCGGGGTTTGAAGTGCTTTGCGTGGTTGCCGTGAATTTGCGCACGCTTGACGCGACCGCAGCGGGCACCTAATTTCGCTCGCGGTTGGTGGTCATAGCTCAATGGTAGAGCCCCAGATTGTGGTTCTGGATGTTGCGGGTTCGAGTCCCGTTGGCCACCCCACCTCACAATTTTAAGCGAATTCCGGCTAGACCGGTTTTTTGCGCGCCGGTAGCTCAATTGGATAGAGCTTCTGACTTCGGATCAGATGGTTGCAGGTTCGAGTCCTGCCCGGCGCACCACCGCACAGGTTGTCTGGGATTTGACTCTAACAAGCATCGAACAAGCGGGCACCACTTTTCTGGACTTGGCACGCTTGCGTCGCGCTGGTCTTACGGTTTCTCGCTTCGGTTGGTTCCGTCCCGCAATGAGTGGGGGAATAAGTGTCCTCGCTCATCGAATTGCGTTGGTTTTAGCGTAAGGACATGGCCGTCTTGCCAGCCGCACCGAGGCGATCTTGGGCGAAGCTTTCGTCAAGGGAGCGCAGTCAAAAAAGGGATTACTTCATGGATCCGCACGGAGAGGAAACCAAGGATCTCGAATTTCCTCAAGAAAATGGTGCACCCACCAGGAGTTGAACCTGGAACCTTCTGATCCGTAGTCAGATGCTCTATCCAATTGAGCTATGAGTGCAACTCAAGCGTCGCCACCGTTGAGGCTAGTTTTTGCGAACAGGCGATTGATGGCAAGCTCATTTGCGGGCGCTGTCGTTTCGATGCACGCCTCGTCTCGAAATCGGCTGGCGTGGGTGAAGATTTGTTTTTAGACTGTTCGATGTGTCGTTTCAACGTGCCGCCAGCCACGCGAGCACCAGCCGTTGTCCGCCGAAAATCCACGCCGTGGCCGCCAGCGCAATGTACGGCCCGTACGGCAGCCGGCTGGACCATTCGCGCTTGCGACAAACGATGAGCGTGACGCCCACCACGGCCCCCACAATCGCGCTCGCCATCAGCGAAAACACCGCGCCCTGCCAGCCGATGAACGCGCCGATCGCCGCCATGAATTTCACGTCGCCAAAGCCCATCGCCTCGCGCGGGATCGTGATCTCACTCGTGCGCGCTTCCAGGTGCCGCACGTGTTCGGGATCAAATTCATCCTCGCCAACTTTCAATTTCAGCGGCGAAAGCCGCACCGGTGCCTCGACGTAGCAGCGGTCGATCATTTCCAGCCGTCGCGCTTGCAGCAAGATCGTGTCGGACTTGCGGTAAAAAACCTCCTCATACGGCACTTCGCGATCTGGCAGCACGAGCGAAGTTTCCAGAAAAATCACCCGCGAATCCGGTTCGAGTTCAAAGCGCTGCCGGCCAAACAACACTTTGCCAAGCCGCAGGATGCCGTACACAAGTCCGCCGCCGACCGCGATGCCCCAAAAACTTTCGCGCAACGCCTCGGCCGCCGTTCGCGTGCCGTGCAGCGCCGGCACGAGGAAGGAGCAGACGAAGCCGACCGCGATGCCGCCAAGCGTGATTTCATCGGGAATGATGAAGTGTTCAAAATCGATGAACGTCGCGGCAATGAACCCGGCCAGCACGACGCAATACACGATGGCCTGCCCGGCGGAAGCGTGTCCGAAGCCGAGCCAGCAACTCAGAAACGCCAGCGCCGTCAGCAACTCCACGATGAAGTAGCGCACCGAAATTGCGGCCTGGCAATTGGCGCATTTGCCGCGCAAATAAAGCCAGGTTACCAATGGAATGTTCAGGTAAAAAGGAATCGCATAACCGCACTGCGGACAGTGCGAGGGCGGGTTCACTACGCTCAAATTTCGCGGCATCCGGTGGATGCACACGTTGAGGAAACTTCCGACCAGGCTGCCGAAAATGAAGAACACCACCGACCAGAAATGGAACGGCACGGCAGCGAGCGTTTGCGCGTCGGGCAAAGCCATCAGCGGAAAATTCGCCGCGCCGCGGAGAACGCCCGAGGCGAGGGTTGGGGATTATTTGCCATAAATATTTTCTTCGAGTACGCACCGCATCACTGCCACCGGCGCGGGCTGGCCGCACCAAATCTCCAGCGCGCGCGCCCCTTGATGCAGCAACATTCCCAAGCCATTCGCGATGCGGCATCCGGCCAGCCGCGCGGCACGTAGGAGCGGCGTTTCGGCGGGGCGATAAATCATGTCGAACACCGCGCCGGCATCGGTGAGCGCAAATTGATTTTGATCGAATGGCAAACCATCATCCGGTTTCAAACCGAGCGACGTCGCGTTCACGACCAGATCAACTTTGCCTGCCGGATAACCAACCGAAACACCGCACATCGGAAATCGTTGCCGGATTTCTTTGGCCAGCTCGACGGCCTTCGACGCAGTGCGATTAACCAACGCGAGTTCACCCACGCCTTCGGCGGCAAGTCGCAACGCGCCCACGCGTCCCGCCCCGCCTGCGCCGAGAAACAGCACGCGCGCACCGCGCAGTTCAAGCTTCAAATCCTCGCCGATGGCCCGCACTACCGCATCCGCATCGGTGTTGAAACCCACCGCGCGGAGCTCGTTCGCATCATCCGTCGCCACTTCCGCCAAGGGTCGCCAGCCACCGTCTGCCACTCGCGTCTCGAAACGAATCGTGTTCACTGCGCCCCAGGTTTTGGCCGTTGCGTCCAGTTCATCGACCAAATCAAGCGCGAGCAATTTGTGCGGCACGGTCAGATTGAGGCCGATGAACTTCATCGCCTTCGCTCCGGCAATGGCCGCGCGCAGTTCGCCCGGAGCCACGTCGAACGCGAGGTAGCGCCAGTTCAAGCCGAGCGCGGCGAGGCCGGCGTTGTGCATCGCGGGCGAGGCCGAGTGTTTGATGGGATGCCCGTACACCGCGCACAAGCGTGTCGTCGCGTTGATCGATGAACCGGCTGAGTCGGGCACGCGCCGGTTATAGTGGAGGCCGGGACGCCGGGCCAAGGGGAAACTGTTTTTGTTCATCCCGGCGCTTCAGGCCAACGGGATCGGCTCACTCGCGAGCGAGTCGAACAACGGACGCAATTCCGCCAATTGATCTTCGAGTGAGTTGGACACCGCCATCGACAGAAAAAATAATTGTCCGATGGCATTCATGTTGGCGTCCTTCTCCGACGCGGCGTCAATCCGGCCTTTGAAACATCGATTCACGATCATCAATTGATCGTAAAGTTCGTCCAATCCGCGCAACTCCAGATCAGGTTTGCCGCCCGCCTTGAAAACAAAATGCTGTTGCAGCAAGTACGCGCCGGCGGTGCGGAACAGCGTCTCGGGCGCCGACGCAAACGGCAGATGATAGTGCGCCAGCCCGCGCAGCCGCGAGAGAATCGGGCACGCGCTGGTGGACATCACCAAACCCAGCAGCGAACGCAGCCCGGACTGGACGTCGCAGTGCTTGGTGTAAATACGCTCCGGCGTCGTGACCTGCATCCAAACCTTTTCGTACGAAAACAAATGCTTGAATTGAAGAATGATTTTCTCCACGTCCACCGCCACGGGACAATGTGGCTGGCGCACGAGCTGCAACGGGCAATTGCTGCATTGGTTGAACTCCAGCCGGGTCCAGAAGGCAGGTTCGCCCGCGCTGGCGGCGGGCGTTTCCGCGCGCTGGCTATCGACCTTGAATTGCAGACTCGCGCCACTGTCCAGCTTGAAGAGATATTCGATCATCGAATTTCACCCAAACAAAACAGACAGGCGAACTCAAGGAAATGTTCCTCGCGTCAACGATTCATCCTCGCTACGCCCAGTAGCGATAATTCGCGTCGGGGAAAATGTTGTCACGCCACTCGATGGATGCCAGCCACGCTTCATCAACCCGGCCGGCGGTCAGTTGCTCGTACAATTTGAGAAAGCGCGAAAGGTGATCCTTCACCCGCTTGCGCGCGTAGTCGGGACTCGTGCCGGTGCGCAAAATGAACGGCCAGTCGCTCGCCTGCGCTAGCAACAACTCGCGCGCAGCTTGATTGAGCGCACGTTCGGTCAGTCCATCCGCGTTCGGAAAACGCCGCGCCAATTCCGTCATGCGTTCTTGCGCGACGTGCAGATGCGGCTGAATCCACTCGTTCGTTTCGTTCAGCCACACACGCCAGTAACCTTCCTCGCCCCAGCTCGACGCGCTCGGCGTGGCGATTTGCTGGCTCGGATGTCGCCGCAGAAATTCTTCCGGCGTCGTGAGCGCAAATTCCTTTTGATCGAACACGGCCTTCCGCACGAAGAAATCCAGAAACTCCGGCCCCTCGTACCACCAATGCCCAAACAATTCCGCGTCATACGGCGAGAGCACGAGCGGCGGACGATCCATAACCGAGGCGAGATGGTTGATCTGTGCGATTCGCGCGCCGAGAAAATGCCCCGCGTGTTCGGCGGCAATCTCAAGCGCCGCCTGACGATCGTAAACCTGCTTCGCGCCGCTGCCGCCAGTGATGCGGAAGTATTTTATCCCCGTGAAGCCCCGATGCTCCGCGGACGGCAAATGCGGCTTCACGTAATCGAAATCAAAGTCGAAACCGATGTCGCGATAGAAATCACGGTAGCGCACGTCGCCCGGATAACCTTCGTGCTTGCTCCAGACTTGTTTCGCGGAATCGAGGTCGCGTCCGAACGCCGCGATGCCGTTCGGCGTGTAGATCGGCGCGAACACACCGTAACGCGGACGCGGACGCGCGTGCAGCACGCCGTGCGTATCCACGATGAACCACCGGATGTTCGCTTCCTGCAAAACGGTTTCGACGCCTTCCGCGTAGGCGCATTCCGGGAGCCAGATGCCGCGCGGGTCGCAGCCGAAAGAACTCCGGTAATGATCGCGTGCCGTGAGAATTTGCGCGCGGATCGACGGCGGATGCCCGGCGAGCAGCGGCAACAACGCGTGCGTCGCCGCGCAGGTGATGATTTCCAATTTGCCCTGCTCCTGGAACTTGCGGAACGCGCCGACAACATTTCGGCCGTAAGCAAAATACGTGTCGCGCAGCGTGGTGAAGCGATGGTGATACATCCACGCGAGCGGTTGAAACGCATGATCCCAGTGCGTGCGATGAATTTCCTTTTCGGCCAGTTCGATCAAGCCGTCAAGGTGGCGCACGTAGCGATCCTGCAAGAGCGGATCGAGCAACATCGCGCACAACGTCGGCGAGAGCGTCAACGTCAGCCGCGTCTCCATCCCGTCGCGCAGCCAGCCGTCCATGACCTGAATCAGCGGTAAGTAAGTTTCGGTGATGGCTTCAAAGAGCCAGTTCTCTTCGAGAAACTTTTCGTGCTCAGGATGCCGGACAAACGGCAGGTGCGCGTGAAGAACGAGAGAGAGGTAGCCGGGCATAAAATGTCTGAGCAATGGCCGCAGATCTTAAATTCAATGGAACAGCACGGAGCAACCAGTGCCAGGAGGAAAACCGCTACGGCGGCTCGTTGAAGCGTACTTATCGAGAGGCGGCCTTCTTTTGAGTGATGGCGATGGCCGCTGTAGAGACCGATAAAGGCCCGAAATTGCGAGAAGCGTGACCGGAAAAGTGATGAGTAGTCCCACGCCGAGAAGTGCCGCCCCGAATAGATTTATCGCCAAGGCCATCAGCAGGGCACCGCACAACGACCACCACCGGCCGTGCGATAGCGTTGAGGCGTCCCGCAGCGCCTCTAGCGCAGTTGCTGGTCTGCTTGCAAAAATTTGGCCGAACAGTGCATACCGAACAGCCACATAGACGCCCGGCACCACCAAAATCACAAGACCGCCAACCACTGCCACGGTGTAAATGCAGAAAGCGAGAAGGAAGTTTGGGCCACGCGCAAATAAACAGGTCAGGTGCCGCAATTCTGGCGCTTTGCCATACGTCGATTGCAGAGCCATTCCGTGCAGTCCCACCATCAAGCCCGAAAAAGACAACAGGAACGCGAGGTGTAAGAAGATCCACGGGAAAATACCGAAGCGGTGAAGGGCAAACACTGCCAGCTCAAGCGCGACCCAAGATGCAAAGAGAACCAGCATCGAGATCGTAAAGACGCTCCAACACGACTTGAATGCTTTCCACGCAGTCAAAAAATACACTGCCGTTCGGTCGTCCTTGGAAATGGACATTGAGGCACCTAATAACTTATTGAACCACATTCTCCACTCGCGGCGGCTTGAGCGCGGCGTCCTGCGGATGCGCGCCGACCTCGCCGTGATAATCCGTCGCGCGGCTGAATTGGAGCACGGCGGCGCATCTCAATGTCAGGTCATTTTTCACTGCGCCAACAAACTGCGGACGGAAATATCCTCGTCCACATCTTCCCAGTGGATTCCTACGCCGCCGCCAATCAAGCGCCAGTTCCGTCGCTGCTTGGGGGTCGCGCGCCGCAAACGTGGAAACCATTCCAGTGGCGCTGACACTTGCCGTCCATCCGCAAGAATGACGATGATTGAATCTTCGCTGAACGACACGTCCACCACGTCGGCAACCGGCTTAACGATTAAAGTGTTCATTCCAGGCATCTATAAACTCCTCTCGATGTTCTTCAATCAAGCGCCGTAACTCGGTCAACTCATGGCTGCGAAACGACCGCGACTCGGCCAGCGCCACCGGATCCAACCAAAACTTGGCGTATTTCTCGGCACGCTCGACGTGAATATGACGCGGCTCAAATCCTTCTCGACTGAAGAAGAAAAAGCGAAAACCACGTACGCGCAAGACTTCCGGCACGCGGGCAGTTTATCAAGCAACGCATGGGCCTCAAGTAATGTTATTAACCCACATTCTCGACTCGCGGCGGCTTGAGCGCGGCGTCCTGCGGATGCGCGCCGACTTCGCCGTGATAATCCGACTCGCGGCTGAATTGGAGCACGGCGGCGCGGCCATCGCTCTCGTCGGCAGCCACCGCCACGGCTGGCAGTTCGTATTTGCCGTCCGGCAGCGCGAAGCGATAGCTGAACGTGCCATCCTTGCGCAGTTTGATACGCCGCCCGCCGATGCTGACCCGCGCGTCCGGCTCCGTCGCGCCGTAGATGATCAACTCCGCGTTGACGTTGAACCAGAATTGTTGCTTGCGCTCCGCCGCTCCGCCGAACGGACTTGAAACACTGCCCAGCGCGCGCGCGGGCGAGGTCGGCGCAGAGAACTGCGCGGCGGCCATCGACGAAACATCGTGCCGAAGCTGGCGGCGAATCAACTCGGTGATTTCGAGCGAACCGATCCACACGCGCCGCACTTCGTCCATGCTCACGGCCTGAGCCAGCGCGCGTTCCTGAGCGGGCGTCCAGCGCGCGGGCAGCGCGGCGGCGGCGACTTCCGGCAAGTCGGGAAAAATCGTCGCGCGCAATTCGTGAATCGCCTCCGCCAGCGGCTTGCTTTCGCCGACGGATTCTTCGACGGCGCGGAGAATTTCTGCGAACGGAACTTCCAGCGGGATGTTGACGAATCGCGCCGAGGCATCCGCCGAAACATCGTCCGGCGGCGTCAGCGTCGCTTTGGAACTTGAGATCGTTGACCACGCGCCATCGGCCGCGTAGTAGCCGAGTTCCGCAAAAAACTTCGCGCCGCCGCGCCCGACGTGGATGAACCAGTTGCGCGATTCCGGATGCACATGTACTTCCGCGAAGGGCTGGCCGCCGGGCACGTCGAGAAAAACGCGCACGACGAGATGGCGGTCGCGCGAAAGCGCGTTGTAGTGGCGGAGTTGTTCGCGCGTGAGATCCCAATGCGCGTAGAGCCAGTGCGGGTCGCGCGCGGTGAGCAACAGCGCCTTGGTGCCGTAGGCTTCGGGCAATTCCGCCGGCAAATCCTCCGCGCGCAGATGCGGCGGCGCGCTGCCCGGTCCAAGCGCATAGCGTTGGCCCGGCCCGCTCGCGGCGGGCGTCGGCGCGGTGTCGCCTTCCAGCAGTAGTGCGGGAATTTTGACGGGCTTTTTGCGGGATGCGGATTGAGCCGAAACGGCGCGAACGGCGCTGTCCGTTTTCTTCGCCGCGCGCGCGGCTGGTTTGGCGGCACTGGGAACAGCTTTGGCCGCCGGCTTTCTGTTTTTTGGAGAACGACTTTTGTCGGGCTTCATAAATCTTGCGGAGCGCGGGCGGAGTGGTTGGTCACCCGCGTCGGCAGCGACATTACGAACAAGCCAAAGCGGGGCGCAACGGAAAAGCTCGTGGCAATTTGCGCACACGACCACGCGACGAGCCAGGCAGGTGGCTTCAAAAAATTTATTTACTTCCACCCTTGTTTTGATTTTTTCTTGGCCTTCATTTGAGAAATATTATCGCCTGAGCAAAACGCACATGGAACAGACCTGGCAATCAACCCCGCTGGCCGATCCAAAGCTCGCGCTCGATTTTTGCGATCGCAAACATCGCTTGAACGCGCCTACAAGCTTCGTTGGACGCACGTTGCTGGCGCTACAGGATTTGTTGGAAACCTGCGTTGCTAAACTCTCGCTGCATGGCGATCCGCCGATCTACGACACCGCGACGTTTCCGTGGATCGCTCAAGTCGAAGCAGAGTGGCCGAAGATTCGCGTCGAGTTGGATCAAGTGCTGAAGTTCCGCGATGACTTGCCGAGTTTTCACGAGATTCTCAAGGAGGTCAGTACCATCACGACCGACCACAACTGGAAGACTTTTTTCCTGTCCGGCATAGGGATGAACTGCGAAGAAAATGCCCGGCGCTGTCCTGAGACCATGCGGTTGCTCAAGAAAATTCCCGGCATGAAGACCGCGTTTTTCTCGATACTTTCGCCGCACAAGCACATTCCCGCGCATCGCGGCGCGTTCAATGGCGTGCTCCGTTTGCACCTGGGTCTGCTCGTGCCGGAGCCGGAGGAGAAATGCCGCATCCGCATCGGCAACGAATTCCGCCACTGGTCCGAAGGCCGGAGTCTCGTGTTCGACGACACGTTCAACCACGAAGTGTGGAATGACACCGACGGCTGCCGTGTCGTGTTGTTTGTCGATTTCGCACGCCCGCTCCGATTTCCGTTCCATTCGTTGAACGAAATGCTTTTGAGCATCGGCGCGCTCGCGCCCTTCCTGCGCGAAGCCGGCGAAAAGCAGAAGAAATGGGAGCGAAAATTCTACCGGCGCTGAGATCGGGCGGATGATTTTGAGCAAAGCTTACCAAGATTTTTGTCGCGACACCAGCGGCGCGCACAGGCAATTTCTGCACAATGCAAACGCGAACGCTTGGCTGCACCGGCCTGCAACTTCCCATCCTCAGCTTCGGGGCCTCGTCACTCGGACAAGAGTTCCGCCGCGTGACGCTGGACGATGCACTTCAGAGTGTCCGCGTCGCGCTGGATTGTGGACTGAACTTCATCGACACGTCGCCGTTTTACGGACGCGGCATGAGCGAAGTGCTGCTGGGCATCGCCCTCCGTGGAGTGTCGCGCGACAGCTACAAGTTATGCACAAAGCTTGGTCGCTACGATCTTCAGCACTTCGATTTCAGCGCCAAACGCGTGGCCGAGAGCGTCGATGTCAGCTTGCACCGGCTTGGCACGGATCATCTCGACATCATTCTTTGTCACGACATCGAGTTTGTGGAGATGCAACAAATCGTCGATGAAACCATTCCAGCACTGAGAAAAATTCAGCAGTCCGGCAAAGTTCGCTTCGTGGGGTTCAGCGGCTATCCGCAGAAAATTTTCAAGTTCATCTGCGACCAGACCGCTGTGGATTGCGTGTTGAGCTACAACCAATACACTTTGCAAAATACACGCTTTGCCGACGAGACGATTCCGTATCTCAAAGCCAAAGGCATTGGCGTGATGAACGCCGGCCCGTTCAGCGCGCGCCTGCTCACGAACGCTCCGCTTCCGGCGTGGCTCAAGGAAGCGGAACCCGTGAAAGCCGCCGCGCGCAAGGCCGCCGCGCTTTGTGCTGGGAAGGGCGTGGACATCGCGAAGCTTGCGCTGCAATTCAGCCTCGCGAACCCGGACATCGCGACCACCATCGCCGGCAGCGCGAACCCGGACAATATCCGCAACTGGGCCAAATGGGCGGCGGAGCCAATCGATCAATCGTTGCTCGCCGAAGTGTTGGCCATCTTCAAGCCGGTGAAGAACCTCGGCCACTTGGAGGGATTGGCGAAAAACAACTGAGCGGCGAGTCCGAAACTGCCGAAGCGAGTCGGCATTGATCTCTGGAAACATTTTTGCGGGTAAGCATGGCTGCACGATCCTTCCTTGGCTTTCTTTGCTTTCATTATACAAATCCGTGCTGGCACGGTGTCATTGTGAGTGAAGACAAAACTTGCTGACGATGAATCCCAATCCCGATCCGTTCGATTCAACTTCGCCAAAAACTTCCAGCCTGCGGGCACGCTGGCGATGGTTCCTCATCGCCGGTTGCGCGCTGGTGATTCTCGTCGGCATCTTTCGCCGCTCTCTCCAAGATGATTCGGTGGTTGCCAGAGCTACACGGAACCCGACTGAAGCAAGTGGAGCGGGCGCGGCATCCACGTCCTGGCGTGGCCTTCGGCTGGCAAACAGTTCTGGTTCTCTTACGACAAACACGGCGGAGGAAATTGTCGCCGGCAAGGTTAACCAGTTTGGTCGCAACCGGCGGGAACTGGTTCGGACAATCGCGCGTCGATCCAACAAAGATGTTCCTCCGGAGATTGAAAAATTCTTTGACGCCATCGAGGCGGGGCGTTGGGAGGAAATCGATGTGCAATGGAAAGCGCTGTCCAAACGATCCGGCCAGTATGAAGGTTCGACGCACTCGCCGGAACTCGACGATTTCTGGCCGGCGGTGCTCGACGCCTACGGCGTGGCTGAGCAGGCGCACCTTTGGCCCGCGCAAAAACTCCTCGATTATGGCAACGCCATTCTCGACACGTTGCGTCCAGGGATGGTCTATGTGGGCGGCACGGATCCCGGCCGATGGATACCTGAACTCTTGAACGAAACGAGCGGCGGGGAACAGCATGTCATCGTCACACAGAATGCCTTCGCCGACGCCAGGTATCTGGATTTCATGAACACGCTCTACGGTGATCGCATGGCGACGTTGACGCAGGAAGATTCCCAGCGCGCCTTTCAGGAATACGTGACGGACGCGCAGAAGCGCCTCGACCACGACACGCAATTTCCCGATGAGCCGAAGCAAGTTCGTCCGGGAGAAGACATCCGCGTCACCGACGGCAGGGTCCAGGTCAGTGGCCAGGTCGCTGTCATGGCCATCAACGAGAAATTGTTCCAGACCATGATGGACAAAAATCCCGACGTTTCCTTCGCCATCGAACAATCCTTTCCGTTCAAATCCACCTACGATAGCGCCGTGCCGGCCGGCCCAATCATGGAAGTCCGCGCGCCGGATGGACAAAACGCTTTGACACAAGAACGCGCCGCGCAGTCCGTCGATTACTGGCGCACTACCTCCCAGCAGTTGCTGGCCGACTCACAGGCAGTCGATTCGCGCGAGGTAAGTTTGTCTTACGCCAAGCTGGCTTCGAGCCAGGCGGCGCTCTTACTCGCTCGTAATTACACGACCGAAGCCGAACAAACATTTCAACTCGCCACGCAAATTGGTCCGGGAAGTCCCGACGCAGTTTTCGGCTACGTCAACCTGCTCGTTGGACAGAACCGCATTGAAGATGCAATTCCGGTCGCGGAGAGCGCGATCAAGTCCAACCCGGACAATCAGGGATTCCGGGATTTGCTCAACCAGTTGCAGACGAAGAAAAAGAATTGAGCCGCAGCTCATAAAAATGGGTACCCAACTCATCCGCGATGCGCTGCGCGAGCTTGCGGTCGGTCGCCGCGATGGACTTCTTCAACTGTTGTCCTGCTGCGGGTTGACTCCCACTCCTTCCGCTGCGTTGCTCGCCATTCCATGGCAGACTCAGTCGTCGTAGCGAAGTGTGGTTTCCTGGCTTTGTGATTCACGCCCACGTCACCGCGCCTTTGGCTTCGTTCAAGAGAATGCTTTGCAAAAAGCGCACGCCTTTTTCCAAACCTTCCTTCGGCGTCATCAGGCTGTCCTCATGTTCCATTGAGAGCACGCCGTCGTAGCCGGTCATGCGCAACGCGGAAACGAAGTCGCACCAGAAGCGGCGCGGATTCCCGTAGCCGACCGTGCGGAAAATCCATGAGCGATTCAACTCGTCGCCGTAATGTTTCGAGTCGAGCACGCCGTGGGTGCGCGAGTTCCATTCGTGAATCGCCGTGTCCTTCGCGTGAACGTGGAACACCGCCCCGCGCAACGCGCGCACGGCGGCGCACGGGTCGATGCCCTGCCAGAAAAGGTGCGATGGATCGAAATTGGAACCGATCTCCGGTCCGACGGCGGCGCGGAGTTTCAGCAACGTCTCGGGATTGTAAACGACGAAGCCAGGGTGCATCTCCAGGGCAATCTTTTTTACGCCGTGCTGCCGCGCGAAGGCGACCGTCTTTGTCCAGTACGGAATCACGACTTTGCTCCATTGCCATTTGAGGATCTCCAGATAGTCCGGCGGCCACGGGCACGCGACCCAGTTCGGCCACTTCGCGCCGGGATGATCGCCCGGACAACCGCTGAAGTTGATGACGACTTCGACGCCGAGTCGTTCGGCGAGGCGCAGTGCCTTCCGAAAATCGCGGTCATGCGTGGCGGCGATTTTTCGGTTCGGGTGAATCGGATTGCCGGCGCAATTGAGCGCGGAAATTTTGAGACCGCGTGAATGAACCGCGTCGAGCAACGCCTTCGCTTTGCGCCCGCTTTTGAGGAGTTCATCAACGGGACAATGATCGACGCCCGCGTACGCGCCGCAGCCGAGTTCCACGGCATGCACGCCTAGGCCCTCAACGTAATCAAGAACTTGCTCCAATTTCTGTGAACGGAGGATGATGGTGAAAAGTCCAACTTTCATAATTGTTCGGTGAATGTGGCCGCACGTTAAAACACCCGGCCTGCGCGCGACAATTTAATTTCGCCGAAGCACGCGCATGATTCCGGCTCGACTCGGCTGCCCATCTGCAATAAAGATTCCGTTCGCATGAAAAATGTTTTCCTGGCTCTGAGTCTGATCGTGTTAATGTCCGCAGACATGGCGCACGCCCAAGATAACCTTGCCGTGCAAGCGGGCCTGCTGAAACGCGAGTTCATCCTCGACAACCCGCCGTTCAAGGCGAGCCACGCCTCGACGATTGTCGAAACGAAATACGGCCTGCTGGCGGCGTGGTTTGGCGGTTCACGCGAACGCTCGCCGGATGTCGGAATTTGGATCGCGAGCAACACCGGCGACGGCTGGTCCGCGCCGGCCGAGGTTGCCAACGGCATTTACGCCGACGAAGGCCGCCGCTATCCCTGCTGGAACCCCGTGCTGTTTCTGCCGAAGAACGGCCCGCTGCTGCTGTTCTACAAAGTGGGGCCGAGTCCTTCCGAGTGGTGGGGCATGCTGATGACGTCGTGGGACAATGGCAAATCGTGGTCGGCTCCGACGCGGCTGCCGCGCGACATCATCGGCCCGGTGCGCAACAAGCCGGTGGAATTGCCGGACGGCGTGCTGCTCTGCGGCGCGAGCACCGAAGACGCCGGCTGGCGCATTCACATGGAAACCACGCGCAGTTACGGAAAATTTTGGACGCGCACTTCCGAGTTGAACAGCGCGCTGGAATTCGGCGCGATTCAACCGACGATTCTCGTTCACGCCGGCGGGCAGATTCAAATTCTTTGCCGCACCAAGCAACACTTTGTCGTCGAGAGCTGGTCGAAAGATGGCGGCAAGTCGTGGAGTCCGCTCAAGAAGACCAGCCTGCCCAATCCGAACAGCGGCATCGATGCCGTGAAGTTGCGCGATGGACGCTCGCTGCTCGTTTACAATCACTCAACCGACCAACGCAGCATGTTGAATGTCGCTGTGTCCGAAAACGGAACGGACTGGCAGGCGGCGCTCGTGCTCGAAAATGAGCCGGGCGAATTCTCGTATCCCGCCGTCATTCAAACTTCCGACGGACTCGTGCATGCGACCTATACGTGGAAACGCGAGCGCATCCGGCACGTCGTGATGGATCCGGCGAAGTTCAATCTGCGCTCGATCACGGGCGCGGAGTGGCCACGATAGCACCAAGTGTCCGGGTTTCTTTTTGCGCAGTCAAAACGCGCTCGTCGCCGCAAGCCATTTTGACTTCACCAATCCGGCCTTGAAAGTTTTCGCTGAACGTAGAAGTTCAGCAAGCGACGTGAGACTGGAGGATGGTTCCGCGCTCGCCCACCGTGACGAAGCTTGCCGACTGTCAATCGCGGCCAATAGCTGGCTCGTGACACCACTATGGGATCAGGGTTCTCAGGCGGTAAAAGCCCGCACCAAGTTGGCCCACCGGCAAGTCGAATGGACTGACCAAACTTGGTCGCGGGATCCAGGGTCCCAACGGAGTCATTGCTTCCTCCACAATTACGTTCGTGCCAACCCATGTGAGCCGGAACCCGTTCCCAACTCTGCCTAAGTTTAGGAATGGCCCAATCGCCAGACGGGCTTGAGCACTGGAGATGGTTCCGCAAGGTCCGGCGACCAACAAACTGTAATGTCCCGAGTCGATGGCTTGAGCGGGATTGAACGCGAGCGTAGGCGTGCTGACGCCGCTGATGCGGTCGTTGGGAAGCACCGGCGCGCCATCCACGCGCCATTGGTAGGTCAACGGCCCGGCCCCACTCACCGCCGCGTGCAAGGTCGTGACTTGGCCAGGTTCCACGCTGGTATCGGCGGGGCTTTGGATGATAACCGGGCCGTCCGCGAAACGAATTTCCCGGGTGCGATGCGAGAAGGAAAGAAACTCCTGGCCGCCGCCGGACCACACCAGCGCGCGGCGGTCGGTATCGAAGGCGACGCCCGCCGCAAAGGGGAAGACCGTCGGCGGCGAAGGGATGCCGTCGAGTTGCGCGTCAAAGCGATAGAATTTACGGCCATCCCAACACCACACCGACGCGCCGTTGTTTCCGCCGACGCAGGCAACCATGCCGCGCTGGGGATCGTAGAACGCGGCGGCGTTGCGCGAATCACCGACGCCATCAAACGGCGTTAATATCGGCGGAGCCACAGCCAGCCAGCCGCTGCCATCCCACTCCCAGACGAGATTGTCAGAGCCAAAAAACGGACCGAAGAGAACCATGATCCCGCGACGATCGTCGAAAGCCATGGCGTTGCCGGTATAAACTGTAAATGGAGCTGCGCCTCCGGAGGGAACCCGAGTCGAACGAAGTAACCAGTTCGTTCCATTCCAAGCCCAGGTCTTGTTTACGTCGGCGGGGTCGAGGAGATCGCCACCAATCAAAATCGTCTCACCCCGCGCTGAGTCGTAAGCCATCGTGGGATAAGCGCGGGCCGGCGGAGTGTTGGTGCCCGCGGCGGCCCTAAGTTGCCAGTTGCTCCCGTCCCATTCCCAAGTATCGCCATGAATCACATTCGTCCCGTTCTGAAAGAATCGCCCGCCAAACAGCACGACACGTTTGCGTCGGCTGTCGCAGGTCATGCCGAAGCCTTGCCGTGACGGAGGACTCAATGCCGGGGATCGTGGTGACCACCGGCTCCCGTCCCAAGTCCAAGTGTCGCCGTGAGTGAAGCGCCCGACGTTCTCTTCATACACTTCCCCGCCGAACATCAGAGTGACGCGTCGTTCCTGGTCGTAAACCATTTTATGATCGAAGCGGTTCAAGGGCTGTGGATCAATCGACCTCGGCTCGATCGTCGCCCACGAGGGCAAGGGAGTGATGAGCAGGGAGGCAGGTTTACTAACCACGGCGTACTTATCGCCGCATTCGTTGACGACTTTCACGTCGTACCAACCTTCGTCGGCGTAGCCCGGACGCAAAATCGTCAGAGTGCTGCCCAGGTTGTTGCTCGTGATCAGAAAATGTCCGTCTGGCGCGATGGCGGTGCCATTGTGCCGCCAGGTGAATTGGTTAATGCCAGGCGGGTCCGGATCGTTCGGGTCGGCGCCGACGGAGCGCACACTGACCGAGAAACTCACCTGAGCCACGCAGGCGGTGGTCGTGATGCTTTGCGGCTGAAAAGGGATCACGGGCCAGTGGCAGGCGGCGATCTGCGCCCAGAAAGTTGTCCAAGTGTTCGTCCCGCCCGTGTTCACGTATTCGTGGCTGACCCAAAAAGTGTCGTCCACGGGATCGGTCACGACCGCCGCATAGTCGCCCCAGCGGTGAAGGCTTTTAACTGAGTCAAATGACATGGTTGAACTCGTGCTCGCTTGGAGTCTGACGGGGGTTTCCCAAACCTGGCTGCCAGCGGGGCGCAAGATGAAGTAAGTCGCCGGCGCTTCATTCGTGCTGGACTGCGTGTAGATCAGGCACAGATCACCGCGCGGCCCCGCGCTCAAAGTGGGCATGTAGGTCCAGACGCCGGCCCCCGCATCGACATAGCCATCCTCGATGATAACGGAACCGCCATCATCCGCCGTGCGTGGTTGCACGGCGAGCCAGTGAATAATGGAGTTACCTTTGTCGCCATATTGAGCGTAGGTCATCCACACTTTGCCATCGAAGAAGCAGGCCGAGATTGGCTTGAGGGCCGCAATATCAATCGGCGCGGCCGTGAGCGGCCTCGTCTTGTCCACCGGCTGCGGAGCTCCCGCCGGGACGCCGGGGGGACGATCGATATCCACGTCCATGTCTTCATCTTGATGATTAAACTCTCCGAGCGGATCGTTGAAGGTGTGCAGGCGAATCGCCCACTGATCGAGGAAGTAAGGAAATTTAAGGTGCATTTCCACGGCGAAGATCCGGTTGCCGGGATCGGATTTGCCGATGGGTTGCGCCGGTTGGATGGTCGTCGTGATGTTGGCGTTGAGCGGCAGATCAAACGGGGCCGAATTTCGCCAGCTTCGCGGTTGGTCTCCCTGGCCGGACAAGAGCTTCTGTTTGTCAAATACGTACACGCGCGCGCCGACATTTTCCGCTCCATTCAGCCCCTTAATTTCATCGAGGGTAAAGACATTGTAGCTCACGGTGAGGGTGCGTTTGTCCACGAGCATTCCCGGATAATCGATCCCCACCTCCACCTCGCCCACTACTGGAAAGTCCCACCGTTCCGTCACGTTCCAACGGTAGAACAACCAGTCCGAACCCGAGCTGGAACGGGGATCGGAATTCCGCGAAACGGCGACGTCTAGAAACGATTGGTCGTTCGGATTCTCCTGCATGATGACGAAGAATCGCTGGCTGTCGGGATCGAACATCACTTTGGGATCAGCAATGCCGCCGGCGGTGTAGCCAGGAAGGAACGCCCAGAACCCGGAGTTGGTGTTCACGAAGTTTGCGGACCAGATTGGTGTCAAATTCGTCGCTCCAGTCTTGGGATAATAGGCCATCCCCCAATTGACCGTGCTGAGAATGCCATTGGGGCCGACGGCTCCATGCGTGTCAGGTGGCACCGCCCAACTTCCTAGCGAGGTCACGTTCGTGCCGGTGAAGACGAAGACGTTCGTACCATTGCAACTGATGGCGTCAAATTTTTGGAGTACTTCGGTAGTGCCGAAACTGATCAATCGCTGTAAAAGAAGCGCGACGCCGACCAAAACAAGAGGAAAGATTTTCATCACCCTCTACAGAACGGTTTTGCGGGAGCGATTACGGAGAATTTCGTGGCGCGCGCCAGACGTGATTGATTTTATCGCCGAGGTACGCGTTGAGCGCCTGGCCGTCTTCCACAAAGCGCAGCCAGTGGATTTGGTGGCCCGGCTCGTGAGCGTCCAACGTGGTGATGAAGCGGCCCGTGGGCAGATGCCAGAGGGTGACGGTGCCGTCTTGCCCGCCCGCCGCCAAAGTGCCCGCGTCCGGTGAGAAGTCGCAGACGAATACCCCTTGACGTTGAGCCCGGAAGACATGGTGAAGCCGGCCATCAGCCAAGGACCACACGCGAACGGTGCCATCTTCACTTGGACTCGCCAGCCACCGTCCGTCCGGCGAGCCGGTTGCGGGCCACACGCCAAGACGATGGCCTTGCAACCGGGCGATGAACGCGCCGTCCGCGCGTCGCCAGAGATCCAGCCCAAACGGCTCCCCCGCGGCGTGTGTCACCAGGCGGTCTTTATCAGCGTAATAAAATGGCGCCGGCAATTTGAGGCGTTGAAACGGCCGCAGTCCGGGTACGCTCAACCACGTCACCGTGTCCTCGCCGGTCCCCGCGATGGCTGTGCATTCATCTGCGGAAAACTGAATCCAGCTTATTACCTCTCGCTCCGAAGGCTTGAACGTCGAAAGCACGCGGTCCCGCCCCAGTTCCCGCAATTCCAACACCGCGTTCGTGTTCCGCGTCACCAGAAACCGCGCGCGCGGTGAGTCCCAGAATTTTTCGCAACCCGGCAAAAAACCGGCGGCGGAAGTGTTCGTGCTGTGGTACGGCTGGCGCACCCACCGAATGCCACCGGGAGCAGTGGCAAATGAAATTTGCTCTTCCGCGCTAATAAACGTCCAATCAATGAATCCACTCGGAACTACGAACCGATGCGTCTCAACCTCCGCGTCCATTTGCCAGAATTTGATCACGCCATCCTTGTCGCCGCTGGCGAGCCGTCTGTGGTCCGGTGAAAAGGCCAATGACCAAACTTCGTTTCCGTGGCCACGCAGCGGCGTGGCTTGCGTCCAATCGTTCGTGCGCCACCGACGAATGGCCTGATCGCCACTCCCCGTGAACAGCCATTGACCATCTGGCGAAAAGCATACCGAAAAGACGATTTGGCCCGGCGAGTTCGTGAGGAGCGCGAGCGTCTCGCGCTCACGCCAATTCCACACCTTGACCAGCCCGCTCCGTGTTCCCAGCGCGAGCATCCGGCCATCCGGCGAAAAGGCTAGTGCCGGGGCGGCGTGGGCCGCACCCGCGTCTTGATCATCCAATTCACCCAGCCATTGCGCCGTAGTCGCCGACCAAAGCCAGATGCCCGCCGAGCCGCAGGCGGCGAATATCGTTCCATCCGGCGAGAGTGCCGCGGGAGCATGGCACGCCTCCAATTTTTCAAAATTTGTGGCGTTTGGTTTCCAAGACACAGCCATCACGTCGTCGGCCGCGAAGTAAGCGCCACCGCCGAAGAAAACCTGGTGAAAAGGCCGCGCGGAAGCAAACGGATGCTCGCCCAGCGTGGCAGCAGATTCGAGGCTTAATCGCCGAAAACAGTTTGAGCCGGTCGTAGTGATGGTAGCGCCATCTGGCTCGATCACGAAGGCCGAACCGGGCCCGCCCACGAGTGGAGAAATCCACCGCCGCTCACCGACGCCCACGTCCCACAAAGCGAGTGCCTCGCGGCCTTGAGTGAGAAGGCTGCGACCGTCCGGCGTGAAACTGATTTGGCGCACGCCCGCCCCGTGCGCTTGCCAGCTTCGCTCTGCCGTTCCACGGGTTTCACGCCAGAGCAGAAACCATTCGAACCCCCGTTGACCGGCAGCCGGTCCATTCGTGTACCGACTCAACAGCTGCCGCGCCAGTCCCCAGTCGCCTTCGCGCCACGCTGCCCCCGCCGCGCTCATATCGGCAGCGTAAGCATTGAGCCGCGCGATCACTGCTTCATGCTCCGCGCGCCGCCACTGCCAGCCCACGCCGATTAAGCCGGCCAAGACCGCGAGCAGCACCGACCCGCTGAGAATTGCCTGCGCGGGCTTCCGACGATGCCAAAGTGCGATGCGCTCAAGCGCGGAGGCCGGCCGCGCCGCGATGGGGCGATGCTCCAGAAACGCCTGCAAGTCGGCGGCCAGATTTTTTGCGGAATCGTAGCGGCGCGCCGGTTCTTTGCGCAGGCACTTCAAACAAATGGTTTCCAAATCGCGCGGCACCGTCGAATTGAGGCGGCGCGGTGGAACCGGTTCGTTATGCAACACCTGCGCGATGGTCGCCGTGACCGTGGCGGCGGCGAACGGCGGCCGGCCCGTGATCAGGTGATAAAGCAGCGCGCCGAGCGAATACACATCGCTGGCAAACGAGAACGCGCCGCGCGCCGGGTCCGCCTGTTCGGGCGGCAGATAACCAGGCGATCCCATGATGTCGCGTGTCGTTGTCGCGTCCGGTGCGTCGAGACGTTTTGCAAGGCCGAAGTCCGTCACGCGCGGCTGATCGGCAGCGTCGATGATGACATTCGGTGGTTTGAGATCGCGATGGAGAATATGCCGATCGTGCGCAGCGGAAATCGCGCGGGCGATGGCCAGCGCGTAGCGCGCGGCGCGTTCCGATTCGAGCGGGCCGTCGCGTGTCAATTCCGCGAGCGTCCGACCTTCGACGAGTTCCATCGAGAAGAACAAATGGCCGTCGGCTTCGCCCACTTCGTGAATCGCGACGATGTTCGCGTGATGCAATCCGGCGGCCGCCGCGGCTTCGCGGCGGAAGCGTGCGACTTCCTCGGGTGCGGAAAACGGCCCGTGCCGCAACACTTTGATCGCGACGTCGCGTTCCAGTCCGAGCTGGCGCGCACGATAAACGACACCCATTCCACCGCGGCCAATCTCCTCCAGAAGTTGGTAGTCGCCGAGCCGTCGCGAGGAAGTTTTTTGATCGGCACCAGGTGGAACTTCGTCTGCTGCGCCGAAAGCCACGGCCGCTAGGCAGCTTTGACAAAAGCCTTCGACGGCGCCGGCGTTAAGCGGCGCGCCACAGCGCGGACAGTTTTTGTTGGCGGCGGTCACAGTCACGGTTTACTGAACGAAAATCTGCGCGCGATTACGGAGGAAATTTCATGAAGTTGTGAGCACGCGCAAAAGATGGCGCATTTCTTCATCCACTTCGGCGGGGGACGACACGGTGTGGGCGACTTCCGCGCGCACGAGCCGTCGGAAATTCTGCCGCAGGCGATGCACGGCAACGGCAATGGCTCCCTCGCTGACGCCGAGAGTCTGGGCAGCGACGGCGTAGTCGCCCGGCCGGGCTTCCGTCGCCAGCCACACGCGCAGAGTTTCGTAAAGCTGAGTTTTTTCCGCTTCGGAGTAGTTGGCGCGCAACCGGCGCGCGGCGTTTTCCATGATGGTTTCGGCCCAGACGCGATCAAAAATGAGGTGTGGTTCCTGTTCGATTTTCGCGGCGGCTTCACAGCGTTCGGCGACACCGGGAACATCGAACGTGAGTTGCGTCGCGCCGCCGCCGCGCCGTTGCGTGCGCGCATCGCGCCGCTCGTTCATCACGTAATGCCGCAGTGCCGCAAGCAGGAACGAACGGAAGCGTCCGCGCTCGCGATCCACGTCGTGAAGATATTTTCGCTCCAGGAAGCACTCGAAAAATCCCTGCACCAAATCTTCCGCGTTGGCGGGATCGTGACCGTCGCGCCGCAGAAACGCATAGAGTGGCGGCCAGTACGTTTCGCAAAGCTGGGCGAGCGCGGCATTGGCCTGCGGTGCGGCTTCGTCGCCGGCGTTCAACACCACCGACCAATGAGTCGTGTTGAACGCAGTTGCCTCCGGTGGGCGGAACGTTTTTTCGCTGCCGTCAGTTCTCATTGCTTGCAGTACGCTATCAGGCCGGGCATCGGTGGCAAAAGCGAAAGTGCGGGCGTTGGCCGACCTGAAGGCCTTGGATCAAAGCGCTTCGCTGATTTTGCAAATCCGTGACATTTTCGCTCGGCGGATCGGCCTATCTTCGCTAAAAGATTTGCCAGTCACGGAAATGAATTCAACCCGCCCAGCCCAGCGCCCCGCGTTCTTCTGGCAGGCCGCGCTCATTCTTTTGCCGGTCATCGCGCTCGCCACTGTGGGACTCATTTCGCTGCGGCAGGATCGCATTCTCGCGGAACTCGAAGCCAGGGAACGCGCGCAAGTGATCGCGGATGACGTAAGTCAAAAAGTCTTCGATGCGCTTCAGCTTGCCGAAACGGCGGCGTTTCCCACGAACGTGTCGCTCGCTGATTTGTCACGCGACTCGGACAACGCGGTCATTTTCAAAACGGCTCCGAATGGTGAACTTCTCCTGCCACCATCCATCGTCGAACTGCCCACGCCCGCGTCCCTCGACGTGAATTCGTTGAATCCTGAGCAAGCGCGTCTGTGGCAGGCAGGGCGTGATGCGGAATTCAACGGCGGGAATTCCGCCACCGCCACCGATGCTTACGAAAAATTTCTCGCCGTCACGCCGCCGGAGCCGTTTGCGGCCAGCGCGATCTTCTCGTTGGGTTTGCTGCTCGGGCCAAATCAATCCGAAGCAGCCATCGCGCTTTTCGAGCGCATCGTGACCGAACACCCCGACGCGGCCGGAGAAAGCGGACTCGCGCTCGCGCCGCTGGCGCGGCTGAAGGAATTTCAAATCACCCTCGCCAACACCAATCGGGTGCTCGTCGATTCCTCCGCTGCGCTCGCGACATTCTGCTCGAATCTCGTCTTTCACCCAACGCCGCTGACGGAGCATTTGCTGGCCAAGACTCCGCGAATCGAAACCACGCTCGGACTCACCGGCATCGTCAGCCCGTACCGCTGGATTTGGGAGACGCACCAACGCGCCCGACGCCTCCACGCAGCGGCGCGGCCGTCGCTCTTGGGAATCGGCTCAGCGAGTTCCACCATCACGGGCTTGATGAGCGACCCGCAGTTTGCTTCCGCCACGGCATCGAACCAAACCTCCAGCGCCGTTCCAGTTCCCGGCCGACGCAATGGCCCGCGACGATTTTGGTTTGGCGTGCCGGCGGAAACTTCGAGCAACTCGACGAATGTTTTCGCGCAAGCCCGCGCCGCGCTCAACACCAACGAGTATTGGCTGGCCGAAGTTCATTCCTTCGAAGCTCCCGTGCTCTGGATCAAATGCCGATCGGAGTCTGCGGTTCGCGAGCAAGTGGAAATGACGGTTGTCTCTGTCTTCAATGTGCCCTCGTATTTTGAAATTGAAGTCGCGCTGGCCGGGAGGAATCTCACTGATCCTTACCAATTGCGAGTGTGGAGACGGGCGAGTTATTTCGGACGTGGCGGCGGTGGAACGCGACAGGAATTTCTCGATGCGAATACGGCGGCTGCCGCCGTGCTCGCGACGAGTCGCAAACTCGTCGACAACGAAGAAATCCTTTCCGTGAATGTCCGTCTCACCAGCCCAGACGCGCTCTTTGCGCGACAACGGGCGCGCACGTTTTGGTTCGGCTCCGTCATCGCGCTGGCAGCGCTCGCGGCTTTGATTGGACTGGTTGCCGCGTGGCGCGCATTCGTCCGCCAGCAGCGGCTTAACGAAATGAAAAGCAATTTCGTTTCGAGTGTGTCGCACGAACTGCGCGCGCCCATCGCATCCGTCCGGCTGCTCGCGGAGGGTCTCGACAGCGGGCGCGTCCGCGAGCCGGCCAAGCAGAACGAGTATTTCCGTTTCATCGTGCAGGAATGCCGCCGCCTCTCTTCGCTCATCGAAAACGTGCTCGACTTTTCGCGCATCGAACAAGGCCGCAAAGAATACGAATTCGAGCCGACCGACGTCACCGCGCTCGTCGCGAGCACCGTCAAGCTCATGGAAGCCTACGCCTCCGAACGACAGGTAAGACTCACGGTCGAACACCTCGCCACCGAATCCGCCGATGTCACGGTGCAAGCAACGCTCGACGGCCGCGCGATTCAACAAGCACTCGTCAATCTAATCGACAACGCGCTCAAACACTCGTCCGTCGGCACAACTGTTACGATTGGTTTGAGCGTCATCGCGAACGAGTCTCCCGCTCCGGTGAACTCCGCCGCTACGTCCATCGGTCAATCGATTTTCGGCTCTCGCCCCTCGACTTTTCTGCTGTGGGTCGAAGATCGCGGCCCTGGAATTCCAGCGGAAGATCACGAGCGCATTTTCGAACGCTTCTACCGGCGCGGCTCCGAACTGCGCCGCGAGACGCAAGGAGTTGGCCTCGGCCTGGCTATCGTCAAACACATCGCCGAGGCGCACGGTGGTCGCGTCGTGGTGCGCAGCGCGATGGGCGAAGGCAGCCGCTTCACGCTGGAACTGCCACTGTCGGGCGACGCCACGGCAGCCGGTTCAAACCAGACCAATCAACAATGACTAAATCCAAATGCCAAATGACGAAAGAATGTCGAATTATGAAACTCGAATTGCGCTCCGAAGATTTCTTCTGTCATTCTGGCTTCGGATTTCTTTCGTCATTCGTCATTCGACTTTCGACATTTTCCCACCATGTCCCGCATCCTGATCATTGAAGACGAGTTGCCGATGCGCACCGCGCTCGCGGATTGCCTCACCGCCGAAGGCTATCGCGTGCTCACGGCCGCCGACGGCGAGACCGGCCTGCGCCGCGCGCTCGATGAAAAGCCCGACCTCGTGCTCCTCGACTTGATGATGCCGCGGCTCGATGGCTACGCGCTTTGCGCCGAGTTGCGCCGTCTCGCGAATCCCGTGCCCGTGCTCATGCTCACCGCCAAGGGTCAGGTCGAGGATCGCGTGCGCGGCCTGGACGCTGGCGCGGACGATTATCTCGTGAAGCCGTTCAGCACGGAGGAATTGCTCGCGCGCGTGCGCGCCCGGCTGCGTCGTGGGCAAAAAATTTCGGCTGCACCGAAAGACCTTCGCCTCGGCGACGTGCGGCTGGACTTCGTGCAACAACTCGCCTGGCGCGGAAAAACGCTGCTGCATCTCACCGCGAAGGAATTTGCCATGTTGCGCCTGATGTTGGAGTCGCCCGGCGAACCGGTGTCGCGCGAACGCTTCCTCGATGTCGTGTGGGGCTACAACTCGTTTCCCACGACGCGCACCGTCGATAACCACATCGCCAGTCTGCGCGGCAAACTCGAACGCGATCCGGAGCGCCCGCGCTGGATCAAAACCGTCCACGGCGTCGGCTACCGTTTCGAGCCGTCCGATTTTACAAAACCGTGACAAGTCGCGCGGAAAATTTTTGCATGGTGAAACACAGCATGAGAATTGAGCCATTCGCGAACGAGTTAATCCAAAGCTATTACGGAGGCGCAATCCTTCACGTAGGACAGGCGTCGCGCCTGTCTTCTGCTTTCAGAAGCATCCCACGGATCGTGGGCGATTTGTTGTCGAGAAAACTGTTCGGCAGGAAACGGACGACAGAAAGTGAGAGACAGGCGCGACGCCTGTCCTACGTCAGCAAACCAGTTCATTTTATGAAAACACCGCTCGCAATTCTGTTCATCACCACTTTGCTCACCGCGCCACGCGCTGCGTCTGCGGCTGAACCGGCCGGCGGCGGCTTGCTGCAAAAAGGTCTTTACGAGGAGGAGGCCAACCACAATCTGAAGGCGGCCATCGAAGCGTATCAGGCGCTCGTCACGCAGTTCGACGCGCAGCGCGCGGCGACGGCCACCGCCGTTTTCCGGCTGGGCGAATGTTATCGCAAGCAGGGCAAGACGAACGAAGCCGCCGCGTTTTACCAGCGCATCCTGCGCGACTTCGCCGACCAGACGGAACTCGCGCGCCTGAGCCGGACTTTCGCGCCGCCTCAAGTGGCGGCAAAAGGGACCGGTGGCGAGTCCGAAGCGGACAAGCAGAAACGGGCGGAGATTCAGACGCGAGTGAACGATTTGCAGGAAACGGTCAGTTCGCTTAATGCGCGGATGGATCAAGCCACCGCACAGCAAGCTACGGCTTTGAAGGAACTCTACGAAGCGCGGAAACTTTTGGACGAAGCAAACACTTATCCTCCGTATGCCCTGCCAATTCAAACCGAGACTGAGCAGTTCAGAGTATGGAAGCAGGCGTATGCGCGAGAAGCTATCGTCCAGCCGACCACCGATGAGGAGAAAAAGAATCACGAAGCTCAGTTGCAGTATCTCCGGGATCAACTCAGGCACTGGATTAACGAGTTGCATATCCCAAAACTTAAGGCAGCGCTGAATCTTGCGGAGAATCGCGTGAATCAAGCGGAGCAAATTCTAGCAGAATTGCGGACACAGCGGAAGAAATACCAAAACGAACTCGCGGCGGAACAAACCAAGCTTTCGGCTTTGTCTGCGGCTGTAGAAGGCGGTAACGAATCGCGAAACCTGAGCCCGGCCAGCCAGCAGCGGAAAGAATTGATCGAGGAGGAGATTCGGCTGGTCGAGCAGCAGCTTCAGAGCGAACGGAGGAAAGTGGACAATGGCACCGCCCCGCCGGACAACTTGATCAAGTTCCAGCGCGAAATTCTCGCGCTCAAACGCGAACTGCTGGCGATTAAGCCGGATAAGGATATTCTCGACATCCAGGTGCCGCCGAAAACGAACGCCCTCGCGAGCGCGGTCCCGGCGAACAGCGAGCCAGCGCCAGAGTCCGCCGCGCCCGCGACCGACGACGAAGCCAAGGAACTGCAACGCATCAAGGCCATCATCAAAGACAGCCCGGATTTGGTGAACGCGCCCGACCGTGGCTTCACGCCATTGCAGCGCGCGGCCAACAACGGTCACCTCGTCGTCGCGGAGTTTCTGCTGGCCAACAAGGCCGACATCAACGGCAGCACCGGCAACCGGGTCGGCGCGACGCCCCTCCACTTCGCCGCCTGGAGCGGTCACAAGAGCATGGTGGAATTGCTCATCGCTCATGGCGCGGATGTGAACGCACTCGGAGACCCCGGCGACATGAAGGAACTAAACTTGAAGGGATTCATGCGCACTCCGCTCCATGTCGCCGTCGAACAAGGCCACAAACTTTTGACACAGGTGATGCTTGCTAACAAAGCGGACGTGAATGCGAAAGCCGCGCGACGCCCGAATGATTATTCAAAGGACCCCAACGAATGGCCCGGCGCCACGCCGCTGTTCTACGCGGTGGCCTTTGGTCGAAAGGATTTGGTTGAGTTGCTTGTTGCCGCCGGAGCAGACGTGAACGCGCGCAATGATCGCGACCGCACGCCAATCTTTCTCGCGCTCGAAGCCACTCGCAGGCCGGTGTTGAATTGGCTGTTGGAGAACAAGGCCGAAGTGAACGTCGTGGATGACAATGGGTGGACGCCGCTGCATCAAGCCATCCGGAACGAAAGCACGGAACTCGCTGAAGTTCTGTTGAAAGCGGGCGCGGATCCAAATCTTAAACTGAAAGACGCATCCAAATTCGCGCCGCTCATGTTAGTCGCTCTTGATACCGAGGCGGTGAAGATGCGCGGTGATTTGACGTTGCTGGAATTGCTACGCTCGCACGGCGCGGACGTGAACGCGCAGTATGCCAACGGCATGACAGCGATTTGGCTGGCGTATGTTAACCGCTACGAAGCCGCTGCCGAATGGCTCCTGAAACAAGACGCGGATGTGAATCTTACGCCATCGAAGGAAAACACTTTGCTCCAGCGTGCCGCACAGAACGGGAACCGGCCGTTCGTCGAAGCGTTGCTGGCGCACAAGGCGAATATCAATGCCCAAAACGCAGAGGGTTCGACCGCGTTACATTCAGCCGTAAATGGCAATCAGGTGGAAATCGTGAAACTGCTGCTCGCGCATCAAGCCGACGCCACTCTGAAAAACACCAACGGACAGACGCCGCTCGATTTGGCAAATACCCCCGGCCAGGGAGGACTCGGGCCAGGTCAGGGTCGGCCCGCCCGCGAGGAAATCCGCCGCCTGCTCACCAAGCCCGCCCAGTGAGCGGCGTCGGGCCTCGAAAAGCCAAAATCAGGATTTGGAACACCGGAATCGGCCTTCGGAACGTCGGAATTGAGCTTGGGGAAATTCTATGTTTGGATCGTTCAGCGCACCATTGACTCGCGGGTCAAAGCCTGCGACAAACTCAGCATGAAATCCACGTTCTTGCTTTCCGTGGCAACTTTGGCCGCGAGCATTTCAGTGCCGGCTGCCGATCACGTCCTGCACTCCTTCAAGAAGCTGCACCTCGACAAGTATTACTGGAGCGAGGGCGCCAATTTCGGCGATCTGAATCGCGACGGAAAGCCGGACGCCATTTCCGGTCCGTACTGGTGGGAAGGTCCGCGCTTCGAGAAACGGCACGAGCTTTATCCGCCCACTACCACGTTCACTTTGAAAAAGGCGGATGGCACCGATGAAAAGCTGCCGGGTTTTGAAGGAGTTTTCGGCAAGAAGAACGCCTACTCGACAGACAATTTTTTTACGTTCGTCCACGATTTCAACGGCGACGGCTGGAACGACGTGCTCACGTTCGGTTTGCCCGGCACGCCCGCGTACCTTTATTTGAATCCCCAAGGGAAAGAGCAGCATTGGGAGCGGCACACGGTCTTCGACGCCGTGGACAATGAATCGCCGACCTTTGCCGATTTGACCGGGGATGGACGCCCGGAAATCATTTGCAACTCGGATGGCACCTTCGGCTACGCTGCGCCGGATTGGAAGAACGTGACCGCGAAATGGCCGTTCGTTTCCATCTCCGGCAAAGGGCCGTGGGGCAATTTCAATCACGGTCTGGGCCTTGGCGACGTGAACGGTGACGGGCGGATGGACGTTTTGGAACGCGGCGCGTGGTGGGAGCAACCGAAAGCGGGCAGCGCGAGCGCGACGTGGACGCGGCATCCGGCGGCGTTCAGTCCCGGCGGCGGCGCGCAGATGTTTGCCTACGACGTGAACGGCGACGGCTTGAACGACGTTATCACCAGCGTCGCGGCGCATGGTTACGGGCTGGGCTGGTATGAGCAGTTGCGTGCGAAAGACGCGGATGGACATCCGCAGTTTAAGACGCACGTCTTCATGAACAAGGAGCCGTCCGAGAATCGCTACGGCGTCGCCTTCTCGCAGCTTCACGCCGTCGAATTGGTGGACGTGGATGGCGATGGACTCAAGGACATCGTCACCGGGAAATGCTTTTGGGCGCACGGACCCGCCGGCGATCCGGATCCCACCGCGCCCGCCGTGCTGTACTGGTTCCAACTTGTTCGCGGTGCGGGCGGCAAGGTTGATTGGGTGCCGCATCTCATCGACGACGACTCCGGCGTGGGCCGTCAAATCGGCGTGGCGGACGTGAACGGCGACGGAAAGCCCGACCTCATCATCGGCAACAAGAAAGGCACGTACGTTTTTCTGCACGAGACGCGGAAGGTTTCCCACGAGGAATGGACCAAAGCCCAGCCCACGGTAAAATACTCCGCCGCGGGCGACCTTCAGTTGAAATTCGACGAAGTCATCCAACGCACTGGCCCGCCGCGTCCCAATACTCCGTCACCGCAGGCCATCCCCGCAAAGTGATTTACTTCATCTCCGCGTTTTTGCCGCTTTGGCGATAACTGGCCACGACCCAATCGCTCAAGACTTTGTCCGGCGTTTCGGCAGCGTCGCGATCGAGCACGAACTCCGTTTGGGAGGTGTTCTGTGAAATGAGTCGCAATCCGAACTGATAATCCTTGAACTTCGCGGCGCACAAATCGCGCACTGATTTGCCTTCGCGCAGCGCCTGCGACACCAGCGTGTCGGCAGCTTCGTCGGTGAAACGCATTTTCAGTCCGTGCGTTTCGTGGAAGCGCCGCGCGAATTCATGCACGAGCTGGCGCGCGACTTCGCGTTCCTGGTTCGCGTGCTCGGCCAGCAGTTCCTTCAGCGCGCTCGCGGGATCGTTGACGAGTTCGCGCGACACGATGAAGCGCTTCACGAGCGTCGAGGGCAGCTCGAATTTGAATTCGCGAAACACTTTTTCGCAAACCGTCATCAAGCCACGCGCGCCGGTTTTTTCCTGGCCCGCCAGTTCGGCGATGCGCCGCAAGCCTTCGTCGCGAAAGAGCACTTCGATGCCGTACGCCGCGAAGTCCTGTTCGTATTGCCGGATGATGCTGCCCTCGGAAGTTTTGAGAATATGAAACAAGTCGTCCACCGCGAGCGCCTGGCAAACGACGCGCACGGGCAGGCGACCGATGAACTCAGGCTCGAAACCGAAGTCGATGAAGTCCCGCGTCTGCGCCTGGTCGAGCCACTTCTCGGCATTCTCCAACGCGCGTTCCGTCGCCGAAAAACCAATCGTCGCCTCGCGCATCCGCCGGCGGACGATTTTTTCCAGTCCGTCGAATGCGCCACTGACGACGAAGAGAATGTGTTTCGTGTTGATCGTCGCGGGCGATTTCTTGCCGCCGCGCTGCATCTCCATCATCGCCTGGATTTGTCCAGCGATGTCATTCGTCGAGCGCGCCGGCACTTCGGTTTCTTCCATGAGCTTGAGCAGGTTTGTCTGCACGCCGCGCCCGCTCACGTCGCGGCCAGACACGTTGCTCGCCGCGGCGATCTTGTCGATCTCGTCGATGTAAATGATGCCATGCTCGTCACGAACGGTACGCCGATCAAGTCCGCCACGCAGCGGATGAGGTACGTTTTGCCGACGCCGGTGGGGCCGACGAGGATGATGTTTTGCTTCGCGTAATTCGGCGACTCGTGGCCCGCGAGCGCGAGCCGGACGTGGTGATCGTGATCGCACAGCGCGACGCTCAAAACTTTCTTCGCCTCGTCCTGCTGGATCACGAAACGGTCGAGGTGCGCCGTCACGTCGCGCGGCTTGTAGTTGAACGCGAATTCGACCGGTTTGGATTCGCTCGCCGGCGCTTCGGGTTCGCCGCTTGTTTCCGTCGTTGTGGCGGCGATATGCGCGTTGGGAAACTGTGCGCTCAAGAATTCCTGGAGCTTGCGCTGGAGTTCTTCGGGCGACGGCGGTGTGCTCAGTTTGGGAGAAGGCATAAAAATTTATTCTGGTTTCGTTGGCGATTGAGTTGCATTCGCGCAGCCCACAATAACACCACCGGCGGCAAAACAAAACAGGCATCCTGGCTTCCGAAAACAATTCACTTTCCCAGCGGGAATGAGTATGAACATCTGCATGAAAAAATTTACAGCCATTGTTCATCGCGGTGAGCCGGGCGAGGGTGGTTTTTGGGCGACCTGCCTCGAAGTGCCTGGCGCAAATGGTCAAGGGGAGACCAAAGAAGAATGTCTTCATGATCTCACCGAAGCTGTAAAACTCATGTTGGAAACGGAACGCGAAGAAGTTTTCCGACTCGATCCCAAAGCGGAAACGGCAGAACTGCTTCTGACATGAAACGCCGGGCGTTGCTCGGTCATCTGCAAGAACACGGATGTGTCCCGGTGCGCGAAGGCGGCAGTCACTCAATTTGGAGCAATCCACAAACGGGACGCAAAGAATCCATCCCTCGGCACAACGAAATCAAAAAACATCTGGCACGTTCCATCTGTCGTAATCTCTCCGTGCCAATTCCACCGGGCGATTGACCAGGCCGAGCCATGAAGTGCTCTCGTCTCTGGCTGTTCGCTTTTGAAGCAACGCTCGCACAGTCCTGCGAGTTTATGGGGAATTTTAACATTTGGACTTCGTTGGCGATGGAGCTGCGTTCGCGCAGCCCACAATAACACCACCGGCGGCAAAACAAAAACTCGTGTCGAAATAAAATGGATACGGCGGCAGGCCGAGCCGCACGCCGTGAACCAAAAGGAAAACGCCTTCAACCAACATGAGCCAGCCCATCGCCGGGATGATGCTCGCAAATCGTCGCGGTTGGAGCGCGAGCAGCAGGTAAATCGCGCCGACCAAGGCGAACGCGCCCGAAGCCATGCGCAGCCAATAATCGAGCATCGGATCGTGCGGAACCGGCCTCGCGCCGAGACCTTCAAGCAGAGCTTCCGCGCGCTCCCACGGCAGCACGACGCCGAAAATCGACACGCCCCAAGCGATGGCCGAAGCGAACAACGCGAAACGCAGGAGGCGCAGTTTCATCTACGGAGTGATGGTTGGTGACGTGAGACGATAGAAGCGCGCGACGAAATTCGAGGCGCTGACATCGGTGAAGTTCAACACGCCACCGGCGACGCTGTTGGTCGCGACCGGCAGCCAAGCGACGAGATTGGTTGACGCCTCGATGACGACGTTTCCCGGCGGCAGGCTCTGGGTGAAATGGAACTGCTGGTTGGTGATATTGATGCTGGGAGCCGGCACGACGGTCACTTTGAATGTTGTGGATACACTCAGACTGCCATCTGAAACCGTAAATGTGAGGTTTGCGACGCCAACTTGATCCGGCACAGGAATGATGAGCGCCCGTCGTTCGCTGCCGGTGCCGGCAAATTGGATGTTCTCGTTGGGAACGAGATTTGTGTTGGATGAAGCTCCACTCAATTGCAGTTCCTTTCCAGAACAGCCACAAGCTGCCCCAACACGGAAAACAAATGGACCGTCAGTGGTATTCGCGGAGATGATTCGATCCTCAATTCGCGAAATTGTATGTGTTCCATTGCAGGCTTGAACCCCAACGAAGAAACTCGTACTCGCCACTGCGCCGCCGGTGTCTCGAACTGTTACTGTGACGATGGACGCACCGTATTTGCAAAGGGCCGATTCAAAATACAGAGTCCGATTAGTGCCACTACCACTGAATTGAAAACTCGCCTCGGGGATAAGACTTGAGTCGCTAGAAGCTGCCATGACTTCCAAATCGGTTACGGCCGTCTCTTCGTCTGACACTTGGAAATTAACGAGGCCGGCTCCGTTGCCATTCAAAATCTGATTTGCAATCAGGGAAATCCTCGGCGGCTGATTAGTCGAGATAACGGTGAGGTTGAATTGAGTGGAGGAGCTGGCTCCATCTTTGTCCGTGACGAAAATCGTGATAAGCGTCTGGCCGGTTTGGTCTGGCAGGGGCGTAATTGTGACCGTCCGGTTTGTGCCGCTGCCTCCGAGCACGATGTTGGAATTCAAAACCAAGTTGGTGTTCGACGAGTAACCATCAACTACGAGGCCAGCACCCCCGAGCGGACAACCGGCCACGCCAAACACCTGAAAACTCAAAGGCCCAACGGTTGTGGAGGCTATGGCTACTTGGTTGGTAATGGAGGTAATGGTTGGAAGGCTGTTTAGAAACGTAACTGCGAGCTTGAAAGAGCGTGATGCCGTCGCGCCATCGGCGTCTTGTACCGTGACCGTGATATTGACGGTGCCAGCTTGGCAGAGGGCGGGAGTGGCAAACATCCAGCGATTGGTGCCGCCCTGGCTGATGAAGATATTCTCGTTCGGCACAAGCTGCGGATTTGAGGAGGAAGCGGAAAGAATCAAGTTGGTCGCGGGCGTTTCCAGATCAAAAATCGTGAAAGGAATTAATGCAGTATCCGTGCTCTCCGGCGTGGTCTGGTCGGCGATCTTGGAAATCGTCGGTGGAGTGTTTGGGCCGGGCGGCTGCGCGAGAACGAGTGCCGGCATGAGGCTGGCCAAGAGCAATAGTTGCAGCCGTTGAAACAGTTTACTCGGCCTTACTCCTGGAAAGTTCATCGACGGAACGATAGCAAAAAATCTTCGTTCGCAAAATTCAATCTCACAGAATTGCCATCTCACCAACGCGTTCCAAAATCACCTCCGCGATGTGGGGTTCGCTGCCGATGCTGGCGGTGTACCAGACGAGTTTGCCATTCTTCTCGGTCGGGTTGCGCCAGGTCGGCTGGCCGCAGCGCATCCGCTCGCGCACGGTTTTCTCCGTTTCGCCGAGCAGCATCGGGATGTCCTCGTAGGAATGCAGGCCGTCGCTGATGAAGAAGGGCACCATGACGATGTGCTTCGCCTGCGCAAGCCGGTAGCATTCGTCGATGCGCGGGTCTTCCTCCATGAACGCGGCGTGAACCTCGGCGTATTCGTCGCGCGCGGATGAGTTCCACCTGGCGTTCGATGGCCACGCGCGAGTTTTCGTTGTTGCCCGTGCCGTGCCCGGCGATGAACAGCGCGATGTCCTTGGGTTTCGGCGCGCGCGGGAAGGGATGCTGCTCGATGATGTCACGCGCGCGGGCGAGAATTACATTCGTCATGCTCGCGTGCGTGCTGATGGGGCCGCAGTAAAAAAGTGTCTGCGCCCCGCGCCTCGGTTCGGTCACGCAACCGATCACCGTTTATCTGCGGAACATTTCGATGGGCCGGCGCATCAAATCCATCATTGAGTCGCAGAAAGTAGATTACCGCCTGGACAGTCTGCTTTACGCGCAGGGCAAATTCGGCTCACGCATCCGCGTGGTGCATAATGGCAAATTGGATCTCAACGAATTCCGTCCCACGCCGCGCGGAGAAAAGTGAGACGCGCAATTTGTTTCACCGCAACTTTTCCGACTTCACTTGCGGAACAACATTTCGTCCAAGCCACTCAGGCTGATGATGGATTTGAGCGTGCCCACGGGAATTTCGCGCCGGTTGGGAACGGGAACGGTGGCGCTGTCGCCCGCCGGCAACTGTCTGCGGTAGATGAGATGACTGCCACGTTGATGCACGAACGCAAAGCCATGCTTGCCAAGAAGCCGGCCGACTTCGGCAGCGGAAAGCGGACGAAGTTTAGGCATGAGCCAATTTGAGGGGCTGAACGCTGCCGCCCAATTTTACCCGGCGTTTGATCTCTTTGGAGCTGGCGGTTTCCAGCCAGAGTTCCACGGCTTCCGCCAGCATGGCGTACGCTTCCTTGCGGGTCTTGCCTTGACTGGCCACGCCCAATTCCGGGCAGGTGGAGACGTGCCAGGTATCCTCTTTGTGGATGACGGCCGAGAGCGACGGAAGTTCAATCACTTCGCCATCCTTGTAAATCCAACCGATGTTCATGCCGCCGACTTTCTTAGAAATTGCGGCGGGCCGCAAGTTCCAACCGCTTTGTCGAAAAGTTGTCGCGCAGCAAGAAAAAAAGCGGTGTTTTTAGTGGCGCTCATTCAAGCGAACAAAAGAACAAGACCGATTCAAATGAACTGCTCCGAGCTTTTTGATGGAAGTCGCTCAGGCGGATGCGGAAATTGAAGGCGTGCTCGCTTTCGCGCCTGGTCGAACGACTCAAGCTCGACGACCCTGCCCACGAGGGCGTTCGTTTGCAACCGGAGCGCGATGGCCGGGTTAGGTAACAGCGCATGGTTAAGTGACTTGTCGTGACTACTCACCATAAATCTCAACCTCGTATCCGCATGACTCCAAATACTGCTTCGCGCGCTCAAAGGCGATGGCGTAACGCGGAGTGCGCGAAGTCTGCGGAGCGTGATGCTCCAAACAGAGTGACGTGTTGCCTTTCGATCCAGCGTCAAACGTGAAAAGGATATGGCCGTGTGGGTCGTCGTAATCAATCGTCCGCGCTAGCTTGCCAAGCTTCACAGTGAAATGATCCGAGGTGTCTGACATACGCGCGAAGTCGCCTAACGACCCAAGCTCAGCGACCCGGCCCACGAGGGCGTTCGCTTGCAACCTGGACGCGATGGCCGGGTTCGCTGCAGCGCATGGTTAGGCCGCACGTCTCCTCCGTCGCTTGAGGACAAAGAACGCCCCGGCTGCGAATCCGAGGACGACGCCAATGGCTGAGGCGACGAACGGCCCGAGAATGAGAATGAACCCGACGATGATGGCAACGACCTGCTGCAACCACTGCGGCGGTGAAATCTTCTGTGTGACCAAGACAGGCAAGATGCCCGCCAGCGTAACGATGACGTTGGCGATGATGAAGCCGGGCAAAGTGCCGACTGTGCCGCCAACGATGTAGCCGCTAGCCGCGCGCCACCTCGCAACGCAGCGCGTGACGACCGCTGCAATGATGAGGAATAGCAGGAGCGCAACATAGGCTGGTAGGATGATGAAATATGGCACAGGGCGTAGTGCGGCCTAACAGATTACGTACCCGCACTCAGCGAATGCGCTTTCGGACGAACACCGAAAATTCCGGCGCACCAGCGCCAGATTGCTTTGAATCCTTTGCGCAGGCCGATGTCGCACACACCTTCCAAAGCGAAGAGGCTCGCGAGTTCGGCTTCGTGATTGCGGTAGCGCGGCGGGAGGAGGAACAGCGTTCGCTGCGGCGCATCGGCTCGTTCGGCTGACACGATTTCGGAGTGGAGCAGACCGCGCCCGACTGATGGTTCGACGGCAGGCAGGGCGACGCTGCGCCGCGGCGCGACGAGCCAGGGGCGATATTGAAAACGAAGCTGGCCGGCTTCATCGCGCGACAATTTTCCGTAAGTGCGCACGGGCGTCTGGTCGAACTTGAGCGCGGAAAACATCCAGGCGTTGTTCGTCGTCGGCGCGAAACGATGCCGGCTGCCGGTGAAAAAATCCCACGTAAACACGGAGCCAAAAACCATCCAACGGAACGACCACCCGGCCAGAAAATACGCGAGCGCGATGATGACCAGCGACATGACCGCGCCGAGATAGGGATTCGTGAATGACGTCACGGTGAGCGCGCCAACGAGAAACGTCCGGAATGCTTTCAGCGCGGCGTCCACCGCTCCGAACGGGCTGATCAAAATCAGGATGTGAATCGTGTGCGACACCAGCCAGACGAGGCCGAACGACGCGATGGCGAACGGCATCAGCAGCACGTTGCCCACCGCCGGTAGATCGATCATCGCCAGCCCTGCGTTGTGGAGGCCGAACGCGGCGAGCGCGCTGCCGCCAAAATTGGCCGCGTCGTCGTGGCGCGAAAAAATTGACGCCACAAGCGGAACGAAGGCTCCGGCGGCGACCAGTCCGCTCAATTTATTTTCGATAACTTCGGCCACATCGAACGGCTTTTTCAAACCCGGCGGCGCGGCGGTGCCAAGGATGTCTTTCAACCCGACCAGCACGACAACGATCAACGCCGGCAGCCAGAAGTACGGCTGCGCGTACCACGCGAGCCGCGTTCGGCGTTCGGGCGCTGCCTTGAAGTATTTCCAGGCGCCGACGGCGCCCATGCCCGCGAGCGGCGAAATCGCGACACCGGTGATGGTCGAAAGCGCCTGCGCGGCCTCGACGCCCGGCGGTGGCTTGGCGGCCGGAGTAGCCGGACGATTGATGATCAATCCTGATTCATTGGCGGCGGCGCAGAGCAGGCCGGCGAACAGGATGCTCACGAAGAAGGCAGTTGTTTTCATGCGCGAATCGAAATTTGCAACGCGGGCATTGTTTACATGATTCCGGAAAAGTTCAACTGCGATCACGACTCCGGCAATTTGCAATGCGGCGCGGTTGCGCTACTTTAGCGCCGAACAAAAGCACGAATGCAATCACCGACGCCGAAATCTCAGTCGCGTTCCCTCCGCTTGCCCTGTGGGCGAGCATGGACGCGTGATTCGGTCAGTGATGTCAGTGAGTCAGTCAATCTTCAAAATTTGTGATGCCATGAAAAGGAACACTCTCGCCGGTTTTTCAAATTTTCTGATCGCGGTGGCGCTGCTCGCCGGCGCGCTGCCGGTGACGGTCGCGAATTCGGCGGAGTTGCCACCGCTGCCGCCGATTCCAGCGCCGACAACGAATGTGCTGGAGTTTGCGACGGCTCATTTTTTGGTGAGTGAAACGAATTCGACCGTGACGGTCACGGTGCTTCGGCGTGGCGATACCAATTCGACCGCGTCCGGGCGTTGCTGGGAACGGTGCCCAAATCAACCGTCACGATTTTCGACGCCAAGTCGGCGGTGACTCTGCCGCCGGGGGTAAATATTCTCTCGCCGACGAACGGGCAATTTTTTCAGGCTGGCGCGGAAATTCAAGTTACCGCCAGCGCGCAAGATCCAGACGGAACCGTCAAGTCCGTGGAATTTTTTGCGAACGGGAAATCGCTCGGCGTCGCGACAAATAATCCTGCCAGTGCGAAACCGATTGACGTTTTTCAACTCAGCTTCAAGAAGAGCACGCCCGGAGTGTATTTGCTGACCGCGATCGCGACGGACAATCAGGGAGCGACCACGACTTCGGTGCCGGTCGCCATTCGCGTGCTGGCGGAGCGGGTTCCGAATGTTGTGACCATCACCGCGACGAATCCGTTGGCCACGGAATTGAACCCAGGAGCGCCCGGGAAATTCGCCGTGCGGCGGACCGGGAGTCTGCAAACGAAACTCAACGTGCGCTATGCCGTCAGTGGCACGGCAAGTAACGGCGTGGACTATGCAAAACTCTCCGGCTTGGTGGTCATTCCGGCGGGAGCGGCATCGGCAAACATCAACGTGGTGCCCGTGCCCGACAAAGCCATCGAAGGCGACGAAACCGTCACGCTCAAACTTCAGCAACTGGTTTTCATCCAACAGCCGCCACCGGAGGATGATTACACCGTGGGCCAGCCGGATTCAGCCACTGTCACGATTACGGAAAAGCCAAGCACGAATATCCCACCGAAAGTAGACATCACCGTGCCCAAAGACGGTGAGATATTTGTCGCGCCCGCGAATTTGGTGATCGAGGCCGCAACAGCGGATGCGGATGGCAAAGTCGTTTCGGTTTCGTTCTTCGCCGACGGAAATTTGCTGGGCGTGGACACCAAATCACCGTTCCGCATCACCTGGCACAACGTCAAAGCCGGGAGTTACAAATTGACCGCGGAGGCGAAGGACGATCAAGGCGCGACCACGAAGTCCGCGCCCATCACGATTAAAGTCGTCGAACAAAATCTTACCCCGACGGTGACGATCATCGCCAAGGACAAAACGGTTGCGGAGGCGAACTCGAAGAATCCTGGCAGTTTCAAAATCTCGCGGACGGGCGAGCCGCGCACGAAACTCAACGTGCGGTACTCGGTGAGTGGTTCCGCGCAGAACGGCGTGGACTACGAAAAACTTTCTGGTGAAGCCGTCATTCCTGCTGGCGAAGACGAGGTGGAAATCAAAGTCGTGCCGATTCCCGACAAAATTTCCGAAGGCGATGAAACCGTGATTGTGACGTTGACTCAATTGGTCTTCATCGTGAAGCCAGGGCCGGAGGATGATTACTTCGTCGGTTCGCCGAAGAGCGCGACCATCACGATTCTTGACGCGCCAGTGCCGAATCCAAGGCCTGCCATTGAGATCAGCAGTCCGAAGAACGGAGTAGTGTTTCCATCTGGAAGCGACATCCCGGTTACCGCGATAATTACCGCCGCCGCGGAGCGGGTCGATCAAGTCAGCTTTTCCATCGGCGACCAATTCCTTGCCGTGGTCACGGCTCCGCCTTACGGATTCGTATGGAGAAATGTTCCACCCGGCACTTACAAGCTCGTTGCTTCTGCGATCCTCGGCGGCGACATGGCCATCTCATCATCGGCGGTGGTCGTGATCGTCCAGGCTGTGCCAACCGTTCCTTTCGTGAAGCGCCGACTGCCACCCGGCTACGTGCCGGGGCAGGCGTTGCAGGTGATTTTGCAAACCGGGCCGAATGAAAACACGGTGACTCATGCCGTTGAAGACGAACCGCCGGCGGGCTGGATCGTGAGCGCGATCAGTGATGGCGGCGTGTTCGATTCGGCGCACGGGCGCGTGAAATTCGGCCCGTTCTTCGACAGCAAACCGCGCGCGTTGACCTACGAAGTGACTCCGCCGGCGAAAGAAACCGGTGCGAAAAAATTCAACGGCAACGCATCATCCGATGGCGTGCAAAGCGCAGTCGTCGGTGACGACACGCTTGGAACATTTTAGTTGCATCCCGCCGATATCGACCCCGCCGACCACCGCATCACGCTTGCCGAATTGACCGCATACGCCGCCGCGTGGAAGAAGAATGAGGCATGGCCCATCGGACCGAATCCGATCCCGTTGAACTATGTGACGCGCGCCGGCGAACTGTGGAAGAATGGCGAGGATTACGTTTTCGATCCGCAGGCGGGACCGGCACCGCTCTGGTGGGTGAACAAGAAAGGGCCAGGAGTGCAGTCGGTGACGGAGAACGGCATTGGCGCTTCAACGGAGTTAAGGGCAGCCAATTCAGTCAAACGGTTCATCGGTGCAAAGTCGCCTGTTGGTGATGAACTTGAAATTGAACTGCTTGTTACGCCGTCGCCGTTCGCGGCAGCTTACGCAGTCGAAGAATCGATCCCCACAGGCTGGGCAATTTCCGAAATCAGCAGCGACGGCGTTTTCGACGAATCTTCGCGAACGATTCGGTGGGGCGTGTTCCACGAACCAGCAACGCGTTCATTGTTTTACCATTTGAATAACCCGCCGGCGTTGAACAATAACGCCGTTTTCTCCGGCCGAGCTGCTTTTGATGGCCAGGAGGTCGGCGTGGCTGGCGGGGACAATTTCGTTGCGAATTTTGCGCCGCCGAGCTGTTTGATGCTTGTTGGCGACGGTGAGTGCTTGATTTCATTTCCCGCTGAAACTGGACGCAGTTTTCTCGTCCAGGCGTCGGCTGATTTGCGGCACTGGAGCGATGTCGGTGTTTTCGTCGCGAGAGACGGCCTAATCCAATTGCGCGATTCCATGGCGAGCCACATGAGTCAGTGCTTCTACCGTGCCGTGCCGCAAGACTGATTCGCAAGAGAACCAACGTTTGGATGCACGAGATCTCGCGGCAAAAAGTTCTGCCTAGCAACTCGTCGGCACTTCTTGCAGCACCTCGACGCAGTGTGGGATCGCGCCAATGACGAAGCCGAGGCACTCCACTGCGCCGCTTGGTTTGCCGGGCAGACAAATCACCAGCGCTTTGTCCACCACAGCGGCGAGGTTGCGAGAGAGGATTGCGTTCTTGGTGATTTTCAGGGACTCCATCCGCATCACTTCGCCGAAGCCGGGCAGTTCACGCGTCGCGATTTCACGCACGGCTTCCGGCGTCACGTCGCGCAACGCCACACCCGTGCCCCCGGTGGTGAGAATGAGCGAGCAGCCCTTGGTAATCTGTTCGCGGATTGCCCGCTGGATGTCGCGCTTCTCATCGGGCACGAGCGCGTCCGTCAAAATTTTCCAGCCGTAACCTGCGGCGGCCTTTTTGAGGGCCGGCCCGCCGAGGTCATCGTAAAGTCCCTTCGACGCGCGATCTGAAATCGTAATAATGCCAACGTGAATTTGCATGGGCTTCTTTTTAGCAAAGCCGTGAGTGAGGTCACGAGGATTTGTTGAGCAACCGCTGTCGATGCCCCAGGCAGAACTCTACGAACACTTCCTCGCTTACGAACCGGCGCACTGGTTTCGGCAGTAAATCGTAAACTGCGCCGAAGACCTTCCGAAGCAACGCCTCGTCGCGTAAAGCTGCTTCAACAGTTTGCGATGATTTTGCCAGTGCGGTACCGACGAGCGACCGCAACGCGGGAATAAAATCTTCGAGCATCCGATTCGAGGCGGCAGCCATTTGCGTTTTCTTGTGCTCGGCCGCGGATGAGATTTTCGCCGCAACGTCATTCGCAGTTTTTCGCACTACGCTTGATGCGCCCGCTAACGTGCTCCGTATTTTCGAGGAGACGGACGCAGTTTTTGTTTCAACTACGGGCAGTAATTCGGAAAGTGGCTGCCAGCCAACCTGCCCGGGGTTCTTGTAACTATCGGTTGGAAGCAAAAATTCAGAAGCGAGCAGTTCACGGACTTCGCTCATTGGCAGCACACCGAGTTCGAGTTCTCCGCGCGCAATGTGAATTTGTATTTCGCCCATGACTCATCTCGACCGTTTCGTTTCGTCTCAGACTTTCGTTTTTGAAACGAGTTTTACGTCTGTAATCCGCATTTCCTTGTCCACCGCTTTGCACATGTCGTAAACCGTGAGCGCGGCCACGCTTACAGCCGTAAGCGCCTCCATCTCCACACCGGTTTTCGCGGCGATTTTTGCGGAGGCGGTAATCAGGATGCGATCTCCACTGTCGGGGATTTCAAAATTCACTTCGCAATGCGTAATCGGCAGCGGGTGGCAAAGCGGTATGAGTTCGCCGGTTCGCTTGGCAGCCATGATGCCGGCGAGCCGCGCCGTCGCCAGCACGTTGCCTTTGGCGATGCGGTCGGAGTTGATGAGTTCGAGCGTCGCGGGCTGCAAACGAATTTCACCGCGCGCCACGGCTTCGCGCAATTGTATTGGCTTGCGTGAGACATCCACCATGCTGGCTTCGCCTTTCGCATCGAGATGGCTGAGGTTTTTTTTCATGAATCGAGCCGGCTCACCGCGCGCACGCCGGGAATGCGCGCGAAGTCGGTGTCAAACGTCAACACGACCGCATTGACTCGCATCGCGCAGCAGGCGATGGCGACATCGGTTAAAGGCAACACGTTTCCCTCGCGATCGAGCCGCCAGAGCATCCGCTCAACATCTTCCCACAGGCGGTTGTCCGTCGGCACACTGACCATGACGTTCCAAGTTGCCTGAAAACGCTTGAGCATCTCGGGTTCACGCAGCGCGCGACCGACTTCACACCTCACGATTCCGCAGACGACAAGATCGCGCGTGGCCGCCGCCAGTGCCAGCGCGCGCAACGGATCCCGCCGTTCTCGCAGCAGGCGGATGTAATAGCTGCTGTCAGCGAGAACGGGACTTGCGGCCATAGCTCACGGGTGTTTCGTGTCTGCGAAGCGCCTCCAATTCGTAAGCGGGATCAACCGCGTCTCTCAATGCGTCTGGCTCCATGCCCAATCCTTCGGACGTGAGTTTCACGAGTGTGGCTTTCCTGTCCATTTCTCTGAGTGCAAGATCGATGGCCATGGTTTTGGTGCTGGCACCGGTCGCCGCCATCACTCTGTCGAGCAAGGCGTCGTCAATGTGTAACGTCATCTTCATGGCATCCAAAGTATGGCATCGATGCCATATCATCAATTCAATTTCGTTCAACTGTTTTTGAATCCGTTTTCCCGAGCAGAGTACTTCGGGTCGCGTTGAATTCTACCGGGCAATTCTTATTCGATTCGTACCGGCTTGCTTAACTTGGAAACACCGTTTTCGTTGAACGTTTCGATGGCGAGACTATACCTCTGCCCAATTGTCAGCGCCCGTAGTTCGAGCACAGGCCGTTGGTCGGCGAAAACTTGGTACGTTTGATAAAGTTTGTCGTCGCGGATGCCCCAGAGAATGTTGTAGCCGACGGTGCCGCGCACGTCTTCCCAAGTGATGAACGCATTGCGCGGATCGTTGCCATCGCGGCGCACTTGGAAGTTGGCCGGGGTTCGTGGCGCTTCACCGCCGCCGTTGCCGAACACGCGAAGGTCGCTGATGGCGAGATTTGGCGACGCGACATAGACGTGCTCGTATTTCACATAGCGAGCTTTCACTGCCTGGGGCAACTCGATGTAAGCGTTAGGTCGATCGCGCTTCTCGTTCGTTAAGTCGGCAACGACGCTCCAGCTTTTGCCGTCGAGCGAGGCATGCAGTTTGAACTGCGTGTAAACGCGCTCGTCGCTGGCGTAAATGCCCGACTTGTAGTCCGTGAAATTCACCTGCACCGCGCGCACTTCACACGCATGGCCGAGATCGAGGATGAGCCATTCACCGGGTTTGTTCGAGCCGGCGACCCAGAAGCTGCGCGGGTTTTCGTCCGTCACATTCGCGGCGGCGAAGACATCGCGATACGATGACGAGGTCACCGGCTTGCGATACGAAAGCAGCATCCAGCCGGTGAACAGTTCGTCCTTGTTCTGCCATTTCTTCGTCGGCATGTAATGCGGGAAATCGCCGAAACGCGTGTCGGCGAAGAGCAGTCCGTCGCCGTCGAACGCGGTTGGGAACATCGCGATGCGCCGTTCGAAATCAAAATTTACCGCCCACCACGGCGTGCCGGTGTTCCAATAATTTCCAAAGTTGTCCGCGAACGTATTGCCGTGGCCCGCGCCGGTGACGAAGCCCCCCGGCTTGTAGGAAATGGGATTGTTCGGCGCGTAGGTGAACGGCCCCAGCGGGCCATCGCCGATATAAGTGCCGTTGGCATACACGTTGTACTCGGTGCCGGGCGCGCCATATTGCAGATAGTATTTGCCGTTATGCTTGTTCATCCACGCGCCTTCCATGAACGGCGTGATCGTGCTCGTGTGATTCGGGCCGAAGCGCTCCCAGCCGTGCTGGTCGGGATGCAGTTTGATCAACTCGATAGAATTCCCCAGGTAGGTCAGGCGATTCGTGGAATCGAGTTCGATGCCGTAAATCGGATACACATTCGACGAGCCGAAATACATGAACCAACGATCCGTGTCGTCGTCGTGAAAAATCGCTGGATCCCACGGCCCCTGCGCGCCGGGCACTTGCGGCAGCAGCGGATTGAACTGTTCCAGCCGGCCGGTCGCGGGCGTGCTGGTGACCCAGATGGGCCGGCGCTCGAACGTCGATTGAAACAGGTAGAGTTTGTCGCCGACCGAGAGCGCCGCCGGCGCGCACATGTCTTCCTTGGGCCATTGATGTGGGGCGACATCGGGCTTCACGAAGCGCCAGTTGACCAAGTCTTTCGAGTGCCACCAACCGCCGGAAATCGTTACAAACAAAAAGTATTCACCCTTGTGATTGACGATGACCGGGTCCGCGCCGGCGCGATACGAAATGCCGCGCGCCTTTTGCTCGAAGTTGTATTTGTAGTCGATGTCGAGTGGATTGCAGTAGGTCTTCTGGCCGGGGAATTGGGCCGGCGCTTGCGAAACGACGGTCAGGAAAAGAACCGCCAGCAGCCATCGCGTGATGAACGAACACGTCGCGAACGCGTCAAAGTTCCTCGCTCTGCTTACAACAATCCGGCGGCCGGATTGATGACGAACGTGCGCGGGCCACTCGCAACACTGGCGTTGTTCGGTGCTGGCGCTCATTTATCGAGGTTCGTTTTTTAGCTGCGAGGTTGTGTGGCTCGGCTCGGCTTTCTTCGGCGAATTGACGCGAGAGAGATCATCCGACCGCGACGCAGAGTGTAGGTCTGCTTTTCCATCCAAGGCTCAAGCTTCGTCAAGTCCCGCGCCATCGCCTCGATATCGAAGTTGTGCCGCCGGGCGCGCGCATCCCGGATGCGGCGTAGTTCGGAAATAATCGGATTCTTCATACTTCAAATTGAAAACAGCTTTCCAGGTAAAGCTTGGGCTTCATTCAACTGGAGCTGACAGTGAACATGATGTCGGTCAGATTGCTTGGTTCTGTCGCACTTCGGCATCAGTCGTCAACCAACAGGCGGTAGAATTGAATCAACTTCCGGCGAATTGCGCGACGCCGTTCAGAACTTACGCGACCGCGCCGGCCCTTCAATTGTGAAGCCTCTATCGAGTACAGATGGTCGCAGACGCAGAAAGTTTCCCACTCCAATCCATCGGCGCTCTGCCCTGCCGTTGGCTGGTGCAGTAGAGCACGTTCACCACTGCTGACCGGGCGCAGCGGTCTGGGTGAGAAACCAGCACGGCTGGATGGATGCCACGTCCGGGAAAATCCAGGGCCCAGATGTCCCACTGACATTTAGTCATCGTGGTTCACCATTAACGTGCTGACTTGATTCAACATCCTTTCCTCTCGATTTCTCGAAGGCGTGTACAGATGGGCCAGGCTGCCAGGTGGATATGCGTCGGGATCCCATTCCGTATCTTGCAGCCGGCACAGTGCCGCATGGACCACCCCGGCGTTGGTCGGGTAGCGGCCGGCCTTGCGAAAGTTCCGAATGATCGCGGCATAAGCCGGCGAAACAGAGATCGTCAGGCTGCTAGTCTTCATGGCGTCAAAATTACGTTGGGACATGAACCGTGGCAAGCCGGGTTTCTCAAGGCCTCGATACTATACTGCGCAATGACGAATAACCGAGCGCCCGTCGTCTTGACCTCCCGCCCAGAGTGTTTGGACAGAAGACCGTGCATGATCCAGCGATGGTTCCTCCAAGCGTTCGAGCGCAATCTTCTCGTGGCGCTGCACCAGCGGCGCTGTAGCCCACCATGTCCGTGAACAGGATCGCGGCGAGCTTGCGTGGTGCGGTGCTGGTGCTCATTTGTCGAGGCCCACTTTTTTCAGCAGCGCCTGGAAGCGTGGCTCTTTGCGCACGCTGTCGTAAAGCGGATCTACTTTGAGATACCAACAGTAAGTATCCTGCTCGTCATAGCATTTCTCCAACCAGTCCAAGGCTCTGTCCTTTTCGCCCAAGCCCAGATAGACAGCCATGCGTACCCCGGGAGCGACATACCGCCGTCTTGCCAGATCTTCCACATCGCGCAAGATTTGTTCAGCTTTTGTGCGATTGCCTGAAATTGCATAGGCGTAGCCGAGGCTACCTTCGTACCATGGCAGGTCATCCAGAACTTTGGCCTTTTGGAAGTCAGCAATGGCACTCACCGATTCCCCCTTCAAGAGAAGGGACCAAGCCAACCAATGGTGGACATTTGCGTTATTCGAGTCCAACTCCAGCGTCTTGCGGAGTTGAGCAATCGATTCACCATATCGGCGTGCCTGTTGTAGTTGCCAACCGAGGTCAACATTCATCAATGGGGATAGGCTATCCAGTTCCACAGCCTTTTGCCCGTTCGCTATTGCTTCATCAAACCGTCCATATACGGTCAAGAGCCACGCATATTGATCATGGGCAAATGCCAAATTAGGGTTCAATTCGAGTGCCCGTTTGATTTCATTCTCACCACCTTGCCAATCAAAAGCGGCGGCGAGGGCTATAAAAAGAGAGAGGTGTGCGTCTGCCAAATCGGGATCGAGCGCCAGAGCTTTCTGCGCCAGTCTCTTTTCTTCAGCCCAAGCACTCTTGCCCTGCATGACAAATCCTCCCATCCAGCCATAGGTGTCAGCCAGTCCGCAGTAGGCAAGTGCATACCCTGGATCGAGTTTAAGAGCTTGATTGTACGAGTGCATGGCGTTGGTCCATCCTTCCTGTGTAAACTTGGCGAAATGGTAGCGGCCCAACAAATAGAGCCGATAGGCTTCCGTATTCTCGGTCGGCTTCTTCGCCAACGCGCGCGTTTCTTCGACACCGAGTTGCACTTTCAGCGCGAGCGCGACCCGCTCCGCGATGTCGCTCTGAATGGCGAAGATGTTCGTCATGTCGCGGTCGTACGTTTCCGACCAGAGATGAAAACCATCGGCCACGTTGATGAGTTGCGCGGTGATGCGCAGTTGATTCCCGGCTTTGCGCACGCTGCCTTCCAGCACGGCGCTCACGTGCAGTTGCTCGCCCACTTTGCGGAAGATGCCTTCCTCGTTCTTGCCCTTGAAAGCGAACGACGAACTGCGCCCCGGCACGCGCAATCCTTTCACTTTGGTCAGCACGTTGAGCAATTCCTCCGTCATGCCGTCGCTGAGATATTCGTCCGCCTTGTCCGCGCTCATGTTCACGAACGGAAGCACGGCGATGGACTTTTGGTCGGCTACGACCGGCGCGACAGCGGCGGGTAAAGGAGAAGCACTCGGCGAACTTGCAACCTGCTTCGTCGCCGAGCCGGATTGATGAACGAGCCACCAGCCAATTCCGATCGCGAGCAACACAACGGCGACGGCCGCAGCCAATTTCAACCCGCCCGCCCGGCTCGGCGGGACGCCTCGCCCCACCTCCGCAGTGATTTTTTCCTTTTGCCCTTTTCCTTCTGCCTTGGCTTCTTCCCACGGCAGCACGATGCGGAACACCTCGAGCGGCAACTGCACGTTCTTCAACTCCGCGTGGCCGACCGTCACCACACTCGCTTCGAGGTTGTGCCGAATCTGCCGCGCCACATCCACCGAGATGCAAATCCCGCCCGGTTCCGCGAGCGGTTGCAACCGCGACGCGATGTTCACACCGTCGCCGAGCACGTCGCCCTCGCGCTGAATCACGTCGCCCACGTGAATGCCGATGCGAATTTGAATCTTCGGTTCCGTTGGCTCGCTCGCGTTGCGGCTGAAAAGAACTTTCTGAATTTCAATTGCGCAACGCGCCGCCGCGAGCGCGCTGTTGAACTGGACGAGAAAGCCGTCGCCCATGGTTTTAATCTCGGTGCCCTGATGTCTGGGGAAAATGGGCCGGAGCAACCGGCGGTGTTCTTCGAGCAATTCGAGAGCGAGCGCCTCATTGCGCTGCGACAACGCCGTGTACCCCACGATGTCCGTGAACATGATCGCCGCCAGCTTGCGCTCTTCCGTGCCATTGCTCATCGCGCTGATTAAGCCGCAGGAGCGGGGAAACGAAAAGTCATTTCGAGGGGCGCGAAAGTGCGCAGAACAACTTTGCCAGGAAGAATCCCGCCATGCGGTCAGACTGAAGGTTTGCGGATCGACGGGCTGGCTTCCGACTGTTAGCCTGCGGTGGAATGACGAAGCGAACCGCACTCATCCTGGGCCTTCAAGTGGCCGTGGGAATCGCTCTGGCTTTTCTGCGGGACAGGAATTCCGTGACGCAGCCGAAGCTTGGAAACATCAAACCATCGCCAGCGCCCGGCGTGCCCACGATGGCGCAAACAGAAGCGCAACGATTTCTTGAACTCGAAAGCAAGCAAGCGCAAGAGGATCAAACTATTTGGGCGAGAGAAATGGAAGCGCAACGGCACGAACAGGTTTTCATCAAGCTTTGGGATCAACTCCGGGCGAGCGAAGATTTTGTGGGAGTCTGTGACCGGTTCTCGCAGGGAGACATAGTCCTGGGCACACTAAGCAAGCCGGCGAACACCGGTCAGGCGATTCTTCAGCGGCACTTGGAAAATCCCACGCGGCGTTTAGGGCGCGAGGAATGGTTGAAACTTTTGCGCGACTGGAAAGAAAACGGCTTCCGGCTGGAGCAATCAGAATGGCGTCACGCGCGCTTCGTCAGTGAAACCAACGGCGCGGCTTCATCGGTCTTCGCCCTGACGCTGCATGTGCGCCGTGCGGAACCGGAGCAGCGATGGATTGTGCGCGGCGATCTGCGCGTCTCCTGGCGGCGTGGCGGCGCGGCCACCGAGGAACCGTTTCCCGAAGTCATCACGGCGAACGATCTTGAAGTCCTCAGCCGCGATGGCGTCACGCCGTTCGATCACAAAGTTGTCGCCGACATCACACCAGAGAAGCCAGACCCGAAATTGCTTGAGCCGTCGTTGTTGCTTTATGACCTGGACGGCGATGGGTTGTCCGAGATCATCTTGCCGCGCCGCAATCTGGTTTATTGGAATCTTGGCCGAGGAAAATTTCGCAACGAACCGTTGTGCGAGCATCCGCTGGCCGGGCTGAACGCCACGTTGCTCGCCGATTTCGACGGCGACGGCCGCGTCGATTTGCTGGGCGTGGACGCGGCGGGTCTGGTTCTCTTCGCCGGCGACGCGACCGGACATTTTCGCACGGCTGGTCAGCGCGTGTGGCAAGCGCCTGCGGAGCTGGCGAATCCATTTGTGATGACGGCCGGAGACGTGGACGGCGACGACGATCTCGATGTCTGGCTCGCGCAATACAAGCCGCCGTATCAAGGCGGCCAGATGCCCACGCCGTATTTTGATGCGAACGACGGCCATCCCTCGTTCCTCCTGCGGAACGACGGCCGGGGTAATTTTTCGGATCAAACGGAAGCCGCCGGTTTGGCGAAGAAGCGATTTCGGCGCACGTACAGTTGCTCATTCGTGGATCTCGATGACGATGGCGCTTTGGATCTGCTCGTCGTGAGCGACTTCGCGGGAGCCGATGTGTATCGCAACGACGGCGCGGGGCACTTCACGGAAGTCACGAGCGCGTGGCTCGATGAGGCGCACGCCTTCGGCATGGCGCACGCGTTCGGTGATTTTGACGGTGACGGCCAACTGGACTTGTTCGTCGTCGGGATGCATTCCTTTGCCGCCAACCGGCTGGAAGAAATGCGACTCGGTCCGACGGATACGGCGTTCGCCGAGTGGCAGCGCATGCGCCCCAAGATGGCCTACGGAAACCGGTTGCTGACTCGGCGCGGTGCCGGTTTTCGGCACACGAATTTGAGCACGCAAGTCGCGCGCACGGGCTGGTCCTGGGGCGTGACTGGCGGCGACTTCGACAATGACGGCTGGCTGGACCTCTATGTCGTCAACGGTCACATCAGCGGCCAAACGGCGCGCGACTACGAATCGCAATTCTGGCGGCACGACATTTACACGGCCAACTCGGCGGACGATCCCGCGCTGGACACATTTTTCCGCTCGACGCAAATGAAGCAGCAAGGCTCGGGCATGTCTTACGGCGGATTTGAAAAGAACCGGTTGCTCCTCAATCAAGCCGGCGCAGCGTTTTTGGAGGCGGCTTATCTGGCGGGCGTCGCGCTGGAGGAGGATTGCCGGAACGTCGTGAGTGATGATCTCGACGGCGATGGCAAACTAGAATTGCTGGCGACGACTTTCCAAAGCTCGCCGACGATGCGCCAGTCGTTGCATCTTTTCCCCAACTTCACTCCGGACGGTGGGAACTGGATTGGCTTTCGTTTGCGCGAAGAGGGCCGCGGCTTTTCGCCGGTGGGAGCGAAAATTATTTTAACGACGGCGCGCGGCAAACAAATCCGCCGCTTCGTCACCGGAGATTCTTATCGGGCGCAACACGCGAACACCGCTCATTTCGGTTTGGGAAAATTGACCGAGGTGGCGAGCGCCGAAATCATCTGGCCAAATGGCCAACGCACCCGCCTCGTTTCACCGGCCATCAACCGCTACCATCGCGTGACACCCGGCAGCCCATGAGCGCGAGTGAAAGGGGCTTGATCGAATCAGCCGTGCCACTATCATCGCGCGCATGAAATTTTTATCAGCGACGTTTGCATATCTCGTCATCGCTTTGATCCTGGGAGCCGGCATTCTTATGGCCGTGCATGGACACCTGTGGTTGCTTGCGATCGGTGGATTGGTTTATGTTCTTTTGTTCGCCGCCATCGGTTGCAAGTCGTAGTCGCCGCGCAGTCTTCTCGAACATATTTTCCAAGTCCAATCTACGTGTCGGGAACACGCTCGGCTTTGCGCATACTTTGGCGTGCTGATTTTTCTTTTCGCGTCAGCGCAAACGCCTAGATTGCGCCCCCAATAAATGATGAATGCTGTCCCTCATATTCCAGTGCTCCGGCTTGGCCGGCCCTACGCCAGCCTCGACAAAAGTGCCGTCAAAGACCACCGCTCCGGCGCGGTGCTGGCCAACATCTCGACCATCAACGCCGGCATCGTGCGCAAAGATTTATCGAAGATCGCGTCCGCGCGCGCAGCGTTGAAAAAATTCACCGTCGCGCAACTCATCGAAATTTCCGCGAAAGCCGGCGATCTTTTTCTCAATGGCACGCTGCCGCTCGGTGACAAAGGCCACACGCAATCGGCGCCGCAATACATCGAAACGCTCTCGCTCACCAGCGGCCTGCCGCACGTGATGGTGCGGCGCAACATGGCAAAGATTTACCACGCGCTCACGAATTTGACGACTGTGCTCAACGGCCTCACGCGCGGGCTGGATCTCGCGCTCATTGATTCCGGCTACGGCGAGCAATTTGGCACGCGCATCAGTTATTTTCCCACGACTCAGGCGCTCGGCCTTGTGATGCCGAGTAATTCGCCGGCCGTGAATTCGCTCTGGCTCCCGGCCATCGCGCTGAAAATACCCGTCGTCATCAAGCCCGGCAAAGAAGAACCGTGGACGCCGTACCGCCTGATTCAAGCGTTCATCGCGGCAGGCGCGCCGGCCGAAGCGTTCGGATTTTATCCGACCGATCACGAGGGCGCGGGCGAAATTCTGAAGAAGTGCGGGCGAGCGCTGATTTTTGGCGATAAGCACACCACCGCGCAGTACGCGAAGAACCCGGCGATCCAGATTCACGGCCCCGGCTGGAGCAAAATTCTCATCGGCGACGACTGCATCGAGAACTGGCGCGATTACCTCGACATCATGGTGGCGTCGATTTCGGACAACGGCGGGCGTTCCTGCATCAACGCCAGCGCGGTTGTTGTGCCGAAGTATGCCGCCGAAATCGCCGACGCGCTCGCGCAGAAACTTGGCCCGATTCAGCCGACGAAGCCCGAGGATCCGAACGCGCGACTGGCCGGTTTCGCGAATCCCAAGATGGCGGAATTCATCGACACACAGATCGACGAAGGTTTGAAAACTCCCGGCGCAACCGACGTGACGGCAAAATATCGTGGTGGTCCGCGCAAGGTGGAATTGGACGGCGGCACGTACCTGCGTCCGACGATTGCGCTGTGCGATTCGTTCGCGCATCCGCTCGCCAATCGCGAGTTTCTTTGTCCCTACGCCAGCGTCGTGCAAGTGCCGCAGAGCGAGATGCTCAAGCAGATCGGTTATTCGCTCGCCGTGACCGCGATCACCAAAGATGCGGCTTTCACCGAACACCTTCTGGAATTTCCGCACATCGAGCGCTTGAACCTCGGCCCGCTCTCGACGATGAACATCTCCTGGGATCAGCCGCACGAAGGGAACATGTTCGAGTTTCTCTACCAGCGGCGGAGCATCGAGCGCGGCTGGAAATGACGCGCGCTTTGGCATCGAGCTGCGGATGAGCGGCGAGCGACGCTGGAACGTGGCACAAAAAACTTGCAGCGCGAGGAATTGTGCGGAGTCTTGCGGCGGAAATTTTTAGCCGTCGAAATGCAATTTCAGCCGAAACAAAAAGCCGCGCCCACGCTCGGCTTAATCGGGGGCGGTCAACTTGCGAAGATGACCGCGCAGGCGGCCTCGCAGTTCGGCTGCGACGTCGTCGTGCTGGAGCGAAATCAACACAGTCCCTCCACGGGCCTCGCGTCGCATTACCTCGTGGGCGATTGGGATGACCCGGCGGAGTTGTTGAAACTCGGCGCGCTCGTGGATGTCGTAACTTTGGAAAATGAATTTGTTGATGCTACGAGCCTGGCTGAATTGGAAGAACGCGGCCATCTCGTTTGGCCGACGGCGGCCACGATGCGCACGGTGCAAGACAAGCTCGGGCAAAAGCAGGCGCTGGCCGACGCGTCCTTGCCGGTGCCACGCTTTTGCGACACGCCGACCGCCGCTGAGGCCACTGCTGCGGGGGACAAATTCGGCTGGCCGCTGCTTCTGAAAAAGCGTCGCGACGGTTACGACGGCAAAGGCAACGTGACGGTGCGGAGCGGAATTGAACTTGCCGCCGCGTGGGAAAAATTGAATGGGGACGCAAACGCGCTGTTCGCGGAAGAATTTATTCCATTCCAGAAAGAACTCGCCGTGATGATCACGCGCTCGCAGCACGGCGAATCGGTGATGTATCCGGTGGTGGACACCGTGCAGTTCGATCATATTTGTCACATTGTCAAAGCGCCCGCAGCTTTGCCGGACGCTGTGGCGGCGCGCGCGCGCGACGTGGCACGGCGCGCGGTCGAAGCGGTTGGAGGCATCGGAACTTTCGGCGTCGAACTTTTCCTCACTTCCGATGATCGTGTTTTGATCAACGAACTTGCGCCGCGCGTCCATAATTCCGGTCATTACACGATTGAAGGTTGTGTTACCTCGCAGTTTGAAAACCACGTGCGAGCCGTGTTCGGCTGGCCACTCGGCTCCACGGCGCTGCGCGCGCCGGCGGCGGTGATGATCAATCTGCTCGGTGTGGGTCCCGGCCCGGGCGAGCCGTTCGGCTGGCGGGAAGCGCTCGCGGTCGAAGGCGCGGCGTTGCACATTTACGGCAAGTCGCCGAGCGCGCGCGGACGGAAGATGGGACACGTGACGGCGCTGGGCGAAACGGTGGAGGCTGCTTTGGCGACCGCCCAGCGCGCGGCCAATTGCCTTCGTTTCGGCAACGCGTGAGGATCGAAAGTGAATTGCTGATGAAAACAAATTCGCAACGAACGAAACCGCCGGTGTTGGTCGGCATCATCATGGGCAGCGACTCGGACTGGCCGACAATGAAGCTCGCCGCCGAGGCGTGCGCGGAGTTTGGCGTGCCGTTCGAGGCGCGCGTGGTGTCCGCGCATCGCACGCCGCTGGACATGGCGAAGTACGCGCGCGCCGCGCACACGCGTGGACTGCGGGTGATCATCGCCGGCGCGGGCGGGGCGGCGCATCTGCCGGGCATGGTGGCCAGCCACACGCCCTTGCCGGTGATCGGCGTGCCCATCGAAACGAAGGCGCTCAAAGGGATGGATTCGCTGCTTTCCATCGTGCAGATGCCGGCGGGCGTGCCCGTGGCCACCGTCGCCATTGGCAACGGGCGCAACGCGGGATTGCTGGCGGTGAAAATTCTCGCCACGAGCGACGCGGCACTGCGAACGAGATTGTTGAAATTCAAAGCGCGGATTGCTGCAGAGTCGCGGGCGAAAAACAAAAACCTGGGATTACGGCCGGTCGTTTGAATCTGGAAATGACGGCGTGCGTCCGTCCAGGCAACTCGTTTTTACCTGGCTTCAGCGTTGTAGGCGCGCGGCAGAAATGTTTCGGTAAGCGAAGCCAAAGCCGTTCTGGCATCGCTGGCGACGAGGTAAAGTTCCGTTTCCAAAGGCTGATTCAAATTTTTGCCCCACGTCAAAAAGTTTTCGCCGGCGTTTGAATTTTTCTCACTGGCACCGGATGCAACAGAACTCGTGGTCATCGGAAACGGGGCGTCGTGAGATTGTGGGAGCGAGTTTCGCAGCCAGATAATCAGCACGACCAGGACGCCGAACGCCGGAATCGCCAGCCGACGCCACAAAGCAAACACGTTGTTTGCGCTCTCCGGCAAAGCCGCGTCGCGGTCGAGCGCGGCCATGATTTTGCCGTGGAGAAATTGCGACGGCGAAGCGACGTGAGCGAGCGCGTGTTCCGTCAGACTCAGCGTCAGGTGACGCTGCCCGTCCCGAAATTCGCGGCATGTTTCGCAGCGTGAAAGATGGTGGCGCAACCACGCGGGCGCTGGCTCCACAGCTTCCGAGCGGCGGGAGATGAGTTTTTGGCAAAGCCAGCAAAGTTTCATCGTCATTTCCAATTCAAGCCGGGCGCAAATTAGCAGAAAGCCCGGCGGTGTTAAATTATTCTTTCCGTCGTTCCAGTTTCTTGGCCAGGGCCGCGCGCGCGCGGTGCAACAACACCCGGACGCGGATTTGATTCGTATTCATCACCCGCGCGGTTTCGGCCACCGAAAATCCTTCGCCGTAACGCAGCCACAACACTTCGTAAGCATGCGGCTTCAAAGTCCGCGCCAGCTCCCAGATGTTTTTCTGGCCATCGCTTCGTTCCAAGGCGGTGCTCGGCATCTCCGCTTGCGACACGAAGTCGCCGGTTAATTCTTCCGTTCGCCGCGCACTCCGTAGGTGGTTCAGGGCCGTTCGTTTGGCGATGGTGAAAAGCCAGGCTCCAAATGAACGGCCCGAAGCGTACGACTGAAGGTCACGGTAGGCTTTGAGAAAAGTTATTTGCGTCAGGTCTTCGGCATCGTGACGGTTGCGGCTCATGTGCAATAAAAAGTGAAAGATGCGTTTTTCAAAGTGCAGCACGATTTGCTCGAACGATTCACGACAGCCCACCCTGGCTGACGCCGCGAGCTGTTCGATGTCGATGTCCGCTTGATTCCCGCACGTCATGGCTGGCGCGCCTTCACTCGAAGCTGCGGCTGACTCAAATAACTCGGGCCGCTCTATGGCACTGCAAGTCACTCGGCTTTCTTTTCAGTTGCGTTCTGCTGGTCCGCCGCTTTCGCCGGTGCCGACTCCTTCGCTGGCTCCACGTCTTCTTCTTTCGGTTTTGGAATGCGGCGGACGTGGCGGGCTTTCGGTTTCTTGGGCTCCGCTGGTTTCGTGTGTTCATTCAGCATGGCGAGCGCTTTCGCAACCGGAAACTCCATCATCAATGTCACGATTTCCGGGGTGGAAGAAACTTTCGTCGAGCGGGCCAGCTGCATCAAATCCTCGTTTTCAGGTTGCCCCAGCGAAATCAACGCCACCATCCCCTCGAGAACCTGCTGAATCTGTTTGGTCACTTCGGCGGATTTGCCCCGCAAGCTCAGGTTGAGTGAAAGCCGATCGGCGGATTCTCCCAGCGCGAGTCGCCCGCCATCGGCCATTTGCAGGGCTTTGGCTTGCGGCGGGATGATGTCCGGGGCGCTAAATCCTTCCGCCACTCCGATGAAGAAGAAGCCGTTGCTCATGGTCGGATAGCCGCTGAAAGTTTTATTGGCGGCAACACTTGGGCCTTTGCCGGCCAGCACTTCGTGGACACGATCAATTTCAGACCGGGACTTGCTCACGATCACGGGGCGGTCGGCTTCCAGCGTGAGGAAAATCTCGTTCGCGATTGAATACAGCGTCCGCGAATCCTGCTCCATCTTCTTGACCGGCCCGTTGGTGTCGGCCAGCAACTGCGCGGCGAGCAATCCCTGCAAAGCCTTGCGGGTTTCGCCGTCCGAGTTGATCAGCAACACGCCGTTGGCTTCCGGCCCCTTCTTGAAATCAGTCCCGTAAGCGGTCAGAGAACCGACCTTTTGGAGCACGTTCGAGAAATCGAAATGGAACTGTTCACCCGCGCCGGCAAGCTGCTTGCCCAACACTTGATTGAACAGGTAATCGCCGAGCTTCGTGCCGCGAAGATTATCTCCATCCAGGTGCAGCAGCCACTTGGCGTCAGCGGGAATCTGTTCCTTTATTAGCGGACCGGCTTTAACCGGACTGTGGCAGGCGAGCATCGCGGCGCAGAGAAATATCACGTGTTTCATGTTTTTATTTTTCGATGAGAAGCGGTGTGTTCGGGATTCTTCCAATTACGTTCAGCCGACCGTCGCTTCGTTTCTACAGGATAGTTCACACCAGCCCTGTGAAAGGTTACAGAAATTTGCGCAACGCGTTTCTCCGTCCTGTCGTTCTCCGTAAATTTCAGATTCGCCACGAAGACGCAAAGTCACAAAGGGAGAGAAACTGTAGGGAAAATTCGCGACCGCATTGCCTCCCAAAATCAAAGAAACACTCAGTCGGATTTTGCTCCAAAGAACTTCCCTTCAACTTCGTGTCTTGGTGCCTTCGTGGCGCTTCAGCGCCGCAACATCCCGGGCATGCCGCCGCCCATCTTCGCCATCATCTTCTGAAACTTGCCCATCTTGCGCATCATCTGCTGCATCTGGCCGAAGCGATTGAGCAGGTTGTTTAGTTCGGCGACGGACACACCGCTGCCTTTGGCGATGCGTACCCGGCGCTTGGCGTTGAGGATTTGCGGGTTGCGCCGCTCTTGGAAGGTCATCGCGCAAATCATTCCCTCCATGCGGCGGAATTCTTTTTCGCTCTTGCTCAAATCCGCGCCTTTGATCATGTCCGAGCCGCCCGGCAACATGCCGACGATGCTTTCGAGCGAGCCGAGTTTTTTCATCTGGCGCAACTGCTCCAAAAAATCTTCGAGCGTGAACTGCCCTTTGCGCATCTTCTCTTCCATGCGCTTGGCGTCTTCAAGATCCACCGCTTCCGCCGCGCGCTCAACGAGGCTGATGACGTCGCCCATGCCCAGAATGCGCGAGGCCATGCGCTCCGGATGAAACGGCTCAAAGTCGTCGAGCTTCTCGCCCACGCCCATGAACTTGATCGGCTTGCCAGTGACGCTCTTCATGCTCAACGCCGCGCCGCCGCGCGCGTCGCCGTCGAGCTTGGTGAGAATCGAACCGGTGATCTTTAGCGCCTGATCGAAATGCGTCGCGACGTTGACGGCTTCCTGGCCCGTGGCCGCGTCGAGCACGAGCAGAATTTCCTGCGGCTTTACTAGGTCGCGCAACCGCACCAATTCATGGACGAGCGGCTCATCGATCTGGAGCCGTCCGGCGGTGTCGAAAATGAGCGTATTGCGATTGTTGGCGCGCGCGAAATCCAGCGCCTCGCGGGCGATCCTGAGCACGTCGGTTTCGCCTTTCTTGACGAAGACCGGCAGTTCGAGTTGTTGAGCGAGCGTGGCGAGTTGATCCATCGCCGCCGGACGATAAACATCCGCCGCGACAAGCAACGGAAGGCGGCCTTGCTTGTTGAGCAGGCGGGCAAGTTTCCCGCTGGAAGTCGTCTTGCCGGAGCCGTGCAAGCCAACCATCAAAATGCACGCCGGGTTGCCGCTCAACTCGAGCGCGGCGTTCGACGCACCGAGCAAATTCACCAGTTCGTCGTGAATGATTTTGATGATCTGCTGGCCGGGCTGGATGCTCTGGACGACCTCCGCGCCGATGGCTTTTTGCTTCACCGACTCGATGAAATCGCGCGCGACTTTGAAATTCACGTCGGCGTCCAGCAGCGCGAGACGCACTTCGCGCAATGAATCGCTGACGTTCGTCTCGGAAATTTTTCCAAGACCGCGCAGGTTTTTGAAAACATTCTGGAGCTTGCCGCTCAGGGAATCGAACATGCGCGCAGCGTAGGCAGCGCGTGGCCGGTTGACAAGCGCGGCCACGCCCGGCTAGATCGCGTTCAACTCAAACACAGCATCAGATTCAGCGACTCGCCAAAATTATGAAGTCACTTCTTGCCATTGCTTTCGCCGGAATCAGCGCGCTCCCAATTTTGACGCTGAACGCCGCCGCTTCACCCGCGTTGACGATTTCGTGGGAAAATAATTTTCTCACCATTCGCGGCGAGCATCTGCCCGGCAAAGAAATGAAGGTGCAATATCTCGAAGCTTATTGTCGTCCGAATTCGCAAACGACGGATTGGGTGAAGCATACCGTCGTCGGGCACAAGACCGCGCTCATCTCAGCGAGTCCGGATCACCGGCAAATCAAACTGCATTGCACGCTCACTGATGGCGTCATTGTCGATCACACCATCACTGCGCGCGCGGATGAAGTGGATTTTCGCATCGTCGCGCGCAATCCAAGGGCGACACGCTCCGAGGCGCACTGGGCGCAGCCGTGCATCCGCGTCGGTGAATTCACGGGCACGGCGGGCTGCTTCAGCGCGGATGACAAAATGATCTTCGCGACCGCGTTCGAGCCGTATCAGGAACTTTTCCAAGGCGTTGCCACGTGTTTGCACAGTGACTTCCGACTCGGCGGCCTCCAGCCCGGCGAAACGAAAAAGGTGCGCGGAAAAATTTACTTCGTTCCAAACGACGTGCCGAAGTTACTGAAGCGATACGCAAAAGATTTTCCGGAACAAGTGAGGAAGAAATAGATTTCTCGATAGATCGACTCTCAGCAGACAGACGACATCGTCCGGCGACAGTTGCGGGTAAGGTTTAAGCGTTCCTCAAGTTTTCGCTTGCAATTCCTACATTTGTAGGAAATACATCTTACACACGTAAGAATTGAATGACTAGAGTTCCGCCTCCGGACGTGAATCAGAGTCGCGACACAACTTGACGAAATCTTAACCGACACATGCCCCGCTTAATCAAGACCAGGACCAAACCCGTCCCGCCGCTCCCGCAGATCTCCGACGCCGAGTGGACGGTGATGAAAATCATCTGGCAACAATCACCCATCAGCACCAGTCAGGTTGTCCAGGCTCTGGAAAACCGCATCCACTGGAAACCGAAAACGATTCACACTTTGTTGAGCCGGCTGGTCCAAAAGGGCGCGCTGACCTTTGAGAAGCAAGGGCGCGAGTACCTCTTCCGGCCGCTCGTGGATGCGCGCCATTGCGTGCATGAAGCCAGCCGTTCTTTTCTCAACCGCGTTTTCGACGGCGAACTTGCGCCTTTCCTCGCCGGCTTTCTGGAGCGTGAAAAATTGTCGCGGGCGGAGATCGCCGAACTCCGGCGCATTCTCGACGGCAAGCAATCATGAATATCTCATCTATCATTCCAGTTCTGGACGCCGCGTCATTTTGGGTTTGGGAAACCTCCCTGCACGCCGCCGTGTTGATCGCATTGGTTTGGGCGGCGCAGTGGACGGGGCGTAGCTGGCTGACGCCACGAATGCGTTACGCCCTGAGCCTGCTCGAGCTGATTCGCCTGCTGCTCCCGTTCGCACCGGCCAGCCCGTTCAGCATTTTCAATCTCGGTAAATCCTTCAACCAAGCCACCAAGCCACAAACGAATAGCGAAACTGCTTTGCCTGCGACCGTCATTTTGGCCGCGCCACCGCCAAGCGAACGAATCGCGCCTCGAATCGCGGCGAAACTGCCGGCCGCGCCACACGATCTGCTTCATCTGTTCAAATGGCTTTGGCTTGGATTTGCTTTCGCATCGTTGGCGCTGGTTTTGGCGCGGCAACAATCCTTCGCGAGACGCGTGCGAAAATTTCCCGCCATCAACGAACCACGCACCCTCGCCTTGTTGGAAAGTTGCCGGGTGATAATGCGGCTGAAGCAGCGAGTGAAATTGGTCGCCGCCGCTGACTTGAACACGCCGGCTGTCTTCGGTTTCTGGAATCCACACCTGTTGCTGCCGGAAGACATTGGCGGACGCCTCACGGAGGCCGAGTTGCGGCTGGTGTTTCTGCACGAGTTGGCGCACATCAAACGCGGCGACATCCTGCTGAACTGGGTGATGATCCTCGCCAGTTCGCTTCACTGGTTCAACCCGCTGGTCTGGCTGACGCTCAAGCGCCTGCGCGCCGACCGCGAACTGGTTTGCGACGCGATGGTCATGGATCGCCTTTCGGGCGAGGAGCGGCGCGTCTATGGTCACACGCTCATCAAACTGGCGGACGATTTTTCGGTGTCTGGCTTTTGTCCAAGCCTGGCTCCAGTCATCCACAACAAACAGGAAACAAAACGGAGAATCATTATGATCACAAAATACAAACCGACCACGCGCATCGCGCTGGCAGCACTGGCGCTGCTGGTGATTTTACTCGGCTGCTTCACCTTCACGCGCGCAGCGGAAAAACCAAAAGAGCCGGCGAAGGCCATCCCGCCAGAGGCAACCGCCCCTAATCCCGATCGGCAGGTGGAAGATACGAAGCAACAAAGCGAGAGCCGGCAGCGCGGAATCAAAAGGCTCGAAGCCGAGTTGTTCCATGAAAACAATTTGATTGAAGATCTTCAGGAACACGTAAATCGCCTTCGTCAGGAACTGAAAATACCCACGCAGATTGCGGAAAGCGAAAGCGTCTCCACTCTTGATCCTGAAACAATCCGCAAGCTGGAAAACATCAAAATCGATTCAGAGTCAATCTACACACGTTTGACCATGCTTTCTGAGAAACTACAAAGCCTCCCAAGAAGTGAACTGTTGCACGTGCTGCCGACTGCCAATCCCGACACGCTTTTGATCAACTTGCTTGAAGAAAAATTGAAAAACGAACGGGCGCTGGCCAGCTTCAAAATAGAGCTAACGCCGGAGCATGTGGAAATGAAGCAAGCTTTGGCCCTGCAATCCAAAATTACCGAGCAAATCAACCAACGCATGGATGGGGTGCTGGCGGGGATCAGAGCCATGGCCGCAGCCGCCCGGGCGCAGTTCGAGCTGAGTGAAAAGCAAATTGAAGCCGCTAAAAAGAACGATCTCGAAGCCCAGATGATCTTCCAGCCCTACTTTGAAACGAAACGACGGCTGGAGACGCAGAAACGAATGCGCGAAGCAATTGCGATGAGGTTGTCGCAGGAAAAAATCGATGCAGCGTTGCGCTTTCGGTCGTCCGAACAAGACGAGACTTCGGCGAAGTAATCTTGCAAGCGAGTAACCTTTCTTGTGACGAGCAAACAGCACCGAAGCGCGTGCCTCAATGCCGCAGGATTAGTTTGCAGCGGACTCAGAACAGAGGCAGTCGGTGCGAGTTTCAGGAATAGGATTCCCAAGCCGCCTCCCGTGTTCCACCGTAGGATTGATGGACTTGACGGAGGTTGCGTTCGCTGCGTTCGAGTTCGGCTTTTTCCGCATCGGCCGTTTGCCGCTTGGCCGACAGGAGTTCCTGATTGCGGAGTTCAAGCGCGATGAGCCGCTCGACGATGGGGCGCAGGCCGCGCTCGGTTCGCTTGGGGTTTACGCCTTGAGCCACGGCTTCGTTTTGGAGGGCTTCGGTGGCCTTGATAATGCGGTTTTGCAGATGCTGCTTTTGGTCCTGGCATCCGTTGACTCGCTCCCAATCGCCCGCGCTGATCGCCTCGCCTTCCGTTTCGCTAAGAACGCGCCAATCCTCGTAAAGGGCGTGAATGGTTTGCTGGCAACTCATGTTACGACTAGGCCTGTAAAAACAGTCAGCTCTGAGCGGAAAGCACGCTACCCGATTCGACCGGGCGGGCGCCGATATCTCCGGCAGTGGCGCCATGGCCCTGGCTCGCGAGCATCTTGGCCCACGCTTCACGCAAGATGGTGAGGCGGCGCACGACCTCTTGGATTCCATCGGGCGTCTTGAGCATGTTGCTTTCCTGCAAACGGCGATCCAGATAATCGTAAAGCCGGCGCATGTTGTCGGAGAATTCACCGCCGCGCTCCATGTCCAACGAAACGTTCAGTTCGTTGATGATGGCCTGCGCGCGGATGAGGTTGTTGTTGATCGTCTGGTTGAATTCGAGCGGGTCTGTTGAGTTGAAGCCAAGCAGGGCGCGTTCGAGGAAGCGGAGCGCGCCGTCGTAGAGCATCAAAATGAGCTGACCAGGGGAGGCGGTTTGCGTGGCAACCTGGCGGTACGACAGCCAGGAATTGGAGCGTGGCATAAATTCGACGGAGGCGTTACTTGCCGTCAGAACTCAAATGAATCCCGAGCAACTTGGCAATGCGCGTCATCGCATAAGGCGGTGGATAACCGGGATCCTTCACCAATTCCTTGGCGCGGGCGACTTCATCCGCACGGACAGCCGGTGACTGGGCCAGGGCTTGGTTGAGGGCCGAAGTTTGATCAAAGTCAGTTCCACCCTCGGCCGGGCGCACGGCGGCTTGGGCGGACAATCTTACCGAAGGTTGATCGACCCGCCCCACATTTGTGTTAGGATCAATTTTCATACAAGCTCACTTTGCTTTCTCTGGCAGGCCCAGTTTTTCAGTTCGCATTCACTCTAATGGTCACTTTATCGGAGGGTTGCTCAAAAACTTTAGCGATCATTTCACCGTGCTGGCAAGGACTCCAGCAACATGTGGAGCGTATATTGGCCGAAACGTTGCGGCGAATTCAAAATGAATTGTGAATCGGTTGCTCCGGCGCTCGCTTTGAAATGTTCGAGCGAATAGCGGCGCGCGCCGTTCACCACGGCCGCCTGCCCGCTGTCAAACACTTCATCAGCCGACCACCATGTTTTTGGTTCCCGGCAATCCACGAGCTTGAAATGCCAGCCGATGACGATGGGCTTGGACGGTTGAAAGTGGGTCAACCGGCAAAACAGCACGGCGTCGCAAGCGGTCGGCTCGCTCAAGCGCGCAAAAAAATCCGGCGGCAGTGGCTCATCCGCAAGCCAACTGGAACGGCCGGTCCACTGCTTGAGTTGCGTTGGTGTCACTTCGATCAATTCAAAAACCGCTCGTTTGCCCAGCTCGCGGCGCAGCGTGATGGCGAGAGTTTCTCGTCCGGAGTCGCTGTCGGCATCCGCTCCGGCGCTTGTCAGGGGTAGCACCGCCACGCGCCGCAATGTTTCCGGCAGCGTCGCGCTTTGCCGGAATACATTTTTCGGCTGATAGCCCGGGCCGATGTAAGCCTGCTCCGAATACGAAATCGTGCCGCACCCGACTGCGGTCAGGAGCAAGCCTAGCGCGGCGAGGAACGCTGCCGCGAACCGCCCGTGTCGTCGCTTTTCGTCCCTGTTATTCGGCTTCGTCGTGATGAACATAATACTTGGTCGCCTGCGCAAAAAAGCGGCGCAGACGGTTCAGCCAAACCAGGAAATGGTGTTCGCACACCGTCGAGAAAGCCGCAGCCTGCCCGGACTCCCACGGGCACAAATCATCCGCGAGCAATACTTCGGCGAGCGCGTTGATGGTGTGGAGGGCTTCCCAATGACGTTCGATGGTGTGTCCAGCAATGCGGTGGTGAGCCGGCGGCGAATCGGCCAATTCCTCCAGGAAGTTGCACTCGATCAAGATCGCGCGCAATTCGCCCAGCCAATTCTGCCACGCCGCGCGCGCAAATTCCCGATGATTGATCAAGACGAGCAAGATTGTCTCTTCGACGGTGGCCGATATGTCGTTAAGCCGTGTTTCGAGCCGCCTGGTGGCGGCACCCGCGAAAGCATGAAAGCTAACTGTCTTCGCCTCCACTCGGCTGAATGGCGTGTTTTCGCGAAATGATCCGATGGATTCGTGATTCGCTCCATCAATCATCACATTCGTCAGCACGCAACCGGAATGGATGGCCATGCGCTCAAGCAATTCGCAAACGTCCGTCAGCGAACCGGCAATCGCTCGCGGAACTTCTACCAGACAATCATCCAACGTCACCACGGCTGCGGTGGGCGCAGTGCTGGAATGGACGGTTTCATGCATCGTCAATTTATCGACTGTCTTGTGACATTTCTGAATCAAGCTGACAACTGCGGCCAGGATTGATCAAGTTGGATCTGGATAACGAAAACAAGGGATGCCTGTGTTGGCCGCGGGGCAGACTTGGATCGCCGAGGCGAAATCATCCAAACCGCTTTTGGAGGAATTGCAGTTGCTGGTTGCTTTTCGCCGAAGCCGATTCCATCGCAACAAAGCTGCTGATCAACTGATCGCGGCGAGCGAGAACAAAGCGCTCCTGGTCGCTGATTTGCGTGTTGAGGTCGGCAATCGATTTGGTGATGTTGCTCTGTTTGGTGACGAGGGAGCCATTCGTGCCGATGGTGTTGTCCAGATACGTGCTCAGTTTGGTGGCCAATCCGTTTGCCGAATCGCTGAAAATATCCTTAACGTCGTTGAGGTTGTTCGCCAGCACCGCGTCCAGTTTGGTCGCGTCTTTCAGCGCCAGGGAATTGTCCGTCCCGTTGGACGAGTAGCCCAACGCTTCGAGCCGCTTGAGCGTGCCGCTTAATCCCGTTACGTCGGCGGTCATGCTCGAACGCAGTTGCTGGGCGATCGCCAGCGTGTCGCCATCATTGGAGAAAATGCTGGCTGTAACCTTGCCTTTCGCATCCGTGGTACTGGCGGTGTACGAATCAATGAGTGACTGCGTTTTGTTGTACTCCGTCACAAAGTCGGCAATTGCTGTTTTGATATTCGCCGCGTCACTCGTCACATTGATGGTCGTGGAGCCGCCCTGCTTGAGCGCGGTTACCGAAAGGCCGGTGATGCCTGAACTAGCTTCCGTGAGCGTGTTCGATTGGCTGACCAGCTGGCTGCCGCCGTTGATTGTGTAGAGCAAATTGCTGCCGCGCTGGAGCGAGCCGCCGGAAAGCTTGGTGGCGGCCAAAAAATTGCCGGTTACATCCTGCAACGCGATGCCGACGTCGCCGGTGGTTTTGTTTGTCAGCGTGAAACGGTCATTGCTCGCGTCGTAACTAGCCGTCACGCCCGCAGTCGAGTTGTTGATCCGGGCCAGCACATTCGCGACACTATCGGACGCCGCATTAAAGTTAATTGTCACTCCGTTGATCATGAACGCGCCGGTGCCGGCGCCGCCATCGGAAACCGGCGTGCTAAAATTGGCGCTGTTTAGCGTGCCGGCGGATTTGATGGCGCCCAGCGCCGCGCTGCTGAGAATGCTGCCCGTGCCGTTGTTGTTCAATTGCGCGACTTGCAGAAAATTGCTCGTGTCGGTGGCGGTGCCGAGCACGATTGGGCTGGCGCTCGTGAGGCTGATTTTGTCGGTTGCCGCGTCGTAACTGCCAGTGACTGCGCCGTTCGTGGCGGTGCTGATGTTGTCGAACACTTGCTGCAGCGTGTCGGGGGCCGCCACGGTGATCTGTTTGCCGTTGACCGTGAAGATGCCCGCGGAAATCGGAGCCGCAAAGCCCGCCGAGCTTAACCCCAGGCCGGAAACATTATTCGTCGCGCTCAAGGCCGCGCCGGCATTGCCAGCTCCCTGTTGTGCCGCAGCCGTGGCGAGTTGAGTGAATGAAAATGCGTAGCTCCCCAGCGCTGTGCCGGCGCTCACCGTGGCTGAGGCCACCGTCGAATCCCCGCTGGCCGTCGCGCGACGGCCAAAGAGGGCCGGATCTTTCAACGCGTCCACGCGGGTCTTGAGTGCGCTTAACTGCGTTTGCAGGTTCGCATAGCCGGCGTTGCGTTGCTGCAGCTTGGATTGTTCGCTTTGCAAGCGCTGCTCGGGGGCCCGTTCCAAATTGGTTAATTGATCGACCAGCGAACGCCAATCAAATCCCGAAGCCAATCCGGATACTCCTAAATCTGCCATATAAAAGCTTTCTTATTGTACGCGTTTTGATCGGATTATCGGCATCCGCGCCGTTTCCTTTAACTGGGCGGCCACGACGGCTCGGGGTGGAAAAGAGTTCGGGCGGCACTTGCGCGCCGCCCGAACCATGAGCCAATCCGAGCCTCGATGCTACTGCAGGAGTCGCAGCGAGGAGTTCGGGGAGGCATTTGCCTGCGCCAACATCGCCGTGCCTGCCTGGACGAGGATGTTGTAGCGTGCAAAGCTGGTGCTTTCCTCGGCCACATCCACATCTTTGATGCGGCTGCTGGCGGCCGAGAGGTTGTCGCGCAATATGCCGAGTTGCTCGTCGGTGTAGTTCAGCCGGGCGATACTTGAGCCGACTGTCGCGCGATCCGTGGCGAGTTGAGTGATGGCCGATTTGACCGCCGTCAGCGCACTGGCGGCCGCCGTGGTCGTGCTCACGGCACTGCCGGTCGCACCCGTGTAGGCACTCGCGCCCAAGTTTACGCCGGTCATCGAGAACGCGGCTGAGGAACCTGCGCTGGTGTCGCCGTCCGTGGTTACCGAGAGCGCGGTGGACGTAAACAGGCTGACGCCGTTGTAATCCTTGCTGGCGGTGT
>JACPZS010000097.1 GCA_016195385.1 Verrucomicrobiota bacterium | reverse complement strand
CAATCAGGCAGGTTGCTTTTAGCCCGTTGCTTTCCTCTTCCGAATAATTTGCGACCACCGCGCGCGGTCGCGATACGATTTCGCCTTCGAGTAGAAGATCGGTGAGGGCGATGTTGGGAGTGAACAGATCACCGACATTGAGGACTTTGACTTCCGCTTCCTGAGGCAGTGGATGCGACACCAAATCTTTGATGCTGCTTCGCTGAAGATCGCTCACAACGTAAATCGTCGGTGTCCGGCTGCGATCATCAAAATCGAAAAGCCTCACCGCCTGCTGCAAGCCCGCCGCGATGTCGCTCGCGCCCGCAGTCGGTTGAAGATCCGACAGAACTTTGCTGACAACGGTGGCGGGTGCGAACGGCGAAATCACGTCCGTATGTGCCGCGCACCCAATCAGCGCGGCGCGATCGTCCGCCTTCAGTTCGGAAAGGATTTTGCGGATCGTCTCTTTTGCCGCGCCCCAACGCATGCCATCGACACCCGTGGCCTGCATACTGGCCGAACGATCCAGGACAAAAACGACATCGCGCCGCTTTTGCCCGCCGCCGGGCGTTTGCGCTTCGGGAAAATACGGCCGGGCAAATGCGAAGACCAGCAGCGCGAACAACAGCAGCCGCATCGCGAGCAAGAGCAAGTTCCGAAGCGTGCGCTTCTGCGTCGATTGCTCATCGCGTTTCAAAAAGAACTGCAGCGTGCTGAAACGGAGCCGTTTCTTTTTTTGCTTGAGCAGCAGGTGAATCAGGATCGGGACGCCCAAGGCAAGCAATCCGCCCAACAACGCCGCGTTGGCAAAAGAGAAGGGAAACATATTCTTACAACGCCGCCCTTCTTTCCAGATAGGCGATCAGCGCCACGTCCAGAGGTTCGTCCGTGCGCAACCGCTGATAGTCGATTTCCAGCTTGATGCACTCCTGGCGGATGCGTTCGCAAAAATCGCCGATCCGTCTCTGGTATTCCTGGCGAAACTCCTCCGCATGGACGGGTAACTCTTCGCCCGTTTCGCAGTCTTCAAAAATGTATTCGCTGTCGTACGGGAGGTCGAGTTCTTCGGGCGCCAGGAGGTGGAACACGATAATCTCCTGATGTTGACCACCAAGTTGGCGAAGAAGCTCGAGCGCCGTGTCGCCAGACGTAAAAAAATCGGAGATCACTACGACCATTCCGCGCCGAGTGATCGTCCCGATAAGCTGAAATAGAGCCGGGCCAATTGTGGTCCGCCCGTGAGCTTGAACATGAGTAAGCAACTCGAAGATTTCATCGGCGTGATAGCGGCTGGCCTGCGCAGGCACGGCTTGCCGCGATTGATCGCCAAACAGGATTAGCCCCGGAGCATCGTGTTGACGGACCATCACGCGCGCGATGATCGCCGCCAGGATTCGCGCGTAGTTGAATTTGTTGGTGTCGCCTTTGCCAAAATCCATCGATGCGCTCGTGTCCAACAGAATCTGGCAACGCAGATTGGTGTCATCCTCGAATTGCTTGACGTAAAACTCGTCCGTGCGGCCCCAGACTTTCCAGTCAATGTGGCGCAGATTGTCGCCCTGCGTGTAGGCGCGGTACGCTGAGAATTCCGTGCTGTAGCCGAGAAACGGACTGCGATGCAGGCCATCAAAAAACCCTTCGACCACCGTGCGCGCGAGGATCGAAAGATCGTCCATCGCCGCGAGTTGAACGGCGTTCAGTTTGAGGGAATGAGGCACGACGCAAATTCTCCGGAGTTCAATTGATCCAATTGAGTGTTGCTGGCTTGGCTCAAAATCCGCTTCCACTCGCGGTGAATCGAGGAAGTTCCGCCCAAACCAGCCAGGCCAGGCTTAAGATGAGACCCCCGAGAGCAAGGTTGCGATGTTTCCACCAAAGAAGGCAGGTCGTGACCAACAAAAGCGCCACGATCCTGGAACTGAAATCAAACAGGAATGAAAAGACCGAAAGAGGATTCCAAGGAAACGCTGCCGGAACAATCGTGCTGGTCCAACAAAGTGCCACCACTGCCAGAGAAACAATTTCCAAAGTCCAAAACCACGACCGGGAGATCCTCGGCCAAACATCGTGTGTGGTAAGTTTCATGAACATGTCGATTTCTTTCTTCCAAAGATTTTATTTATGCGCCCGGTCTTACTTCGTTTAGCAGCTTCTCGACGATTTCCGTCACAGTGATTTTCTGTGCGCGCGCGTTGAAGTTCGTGAGGATGCGATGACGCAACACCTGGCGCGCCACGGAGCGCACTCCTTCATAATCAGCGCATAATTTGCCCGTGATCGCCGCGCGGCCTTTGGCACCCAGCACCAGGTATTGCGACGCGCGCGGGCTGGCACCCCAGCGCACGTATTCTTTCACGTACTGCGGAGCCAGCGGATCTTCGGGCCGCGAGCGCGAAACCAACTGAACGGCGTAGCGCAAGACTTCATCGGAAACCGGCATCGCGCGAACCAGTTTTTGGATTTCGATGATTTCCTTGCCGTCCAGAACCGGCGTCAAATCGGCGACTGCGGTGCCAGTTGTGTTCCTCACGACCATTTCCTCTTCCGCGTTCGTCGGGTAATTGCATTGGATGCTGAACATGAAACGATCCGCCTGGGCTTCGGGCAGGACATAGGTGCCCTCCATTTCAATCGGGTTTTGCGTCGCGAACACGTGAAACGGCGCCGGCAGCGCATAAGTTTTGGAGCCGATGCTGACTTCGTGCTCCTGCATCGTTTGCAACATCGCGGCCTGCGTCTTGGGCGGCGTGCGATTGATTTCATCCGCAAGGATGAGATTTGCGAAGATCGGGCCGGGTAGAAATTCCAAGCGCCGCTTTCCCGTCGCCGGGTCTTCCTCGATGATGTCGGTCCCGGTGATATCCGAGGGCATCAAGTCCGGTGTGAATTGAATGCGGCTGAAGGAAAGATTGAGCGCCCGGCTCAACGAGCGAACCAAAAGCGTTTTGGCCAGGCCCGGAACGCCGACGATCAAAGCGTGCCCGCCGCAAAAGATCGTGAGCAAAACATTTTCGATCACATCGCGCTGTCCCACGATTGCATGGCCGAGTTGCTCGCTCAGGGCTTTGCGCTGCGCAGTCAATTTCGCGATGCCGTCTACACTGATGGGGGGAGCGTTCACTACCGGCAAAGTTTGATGGAGAGAAGACATGTATCTTTCGAGATTGTTTGATTATTGTTTTTGCGGCTCACCGCGCGTGCCAGTTGTCTTGTCATTTGCATGCCGACGTTTCCGTTTCTTAAAACCAGCGGACTTCCGGCAAAAACGCCCGTTGCCTCATCGAACGAGGCGTCTCGCGCATTATTGAGTGATACGTTGCGACTGTTTGTTTCGGTCGAAAAAAAGAAACCGAAGCCAGCCGGTCGCATCGGAAGCCAACTGGTTTGGGTATTGGCCCGCCCCGGCTCGCCGCCTGCTTTCGGAATTTCATACGTCATTTTGTTGTCGAAGCGAAACCGTCACATGGAACAGACAAAATGCCTCCTGGTTTTGTTTCAAATTTTTGCCGGCGAATGGATCAATCAACTTTTCCCGGAATCAATCGCTCTGGTTGCAATTCGCGATCGGCGGATGGCTCCAGCATTCGTTCGGTTGACCGCCAATCGCTCGCGAGCTTGGTTGGACCCAGCGCACGCGGAATTGCCAAGCTACCCGAGCCGCCCCGAACGCGCCGAAAGCGTTTGACGGGCAATCACAGAACGGCATTACTCGCCGGCGAACCGCCCGTTGCTAAACTGGACATCACTCGATGCGTAAAGATAGTTCCAACAGCTTGATCTTGTTGGTCGCCGTATTCCTGGCCGCGCTTGGTCAATTCTCCGCGCTGCATCCGCAGCCTTCCCTTGCAGTTTCCTCGCTCGAAGCCGCCTTCCACTCGCAGAAACTTTCCGAGATGGATGCGACCATCAACAAAACCATTGCAGACAAGTTGTGTCCCGGCGTGGTCTTGTGGCTGGAGCGCAACGGCGGCGCGTATCACCAAGCTTACGGTAAGCGTGCGCTTGTGCCGGCCGAGGAACCGATGACCGAGGATACGATCTTCGATGCCGCCTCGCTCACTAAAATTCTCGCCGGCGCGCCCGCCGTGATGCTCTTGTACGAACGGGGCCAGCTCAAACTTGACGAGCCGGTGCAGACTTACATTCCGGAATTCAAGGGCGGCGGCAAAGAAGCGATCACGATCCGTCAACTGCTCACGCACACGGGCGGCTTGCCACCGGGCATTGGTAGGAACCCGCCGTGGTCCGGCGCCGAAACCGCCATTCGCCTCGCTTGCGAGGAAAAGCTAATGTCACCGCCGGGCACAGCGTTTCGCTACAGCGACATTGATTTTTTCCTGCTCGGCGAAGTCGTGCGGCGCGTCAGCGGCGTCAGGCTGGATGAATTTATCGCGAGAGAGATTTACAAACCGCTCAAGATGTCGGACACGAGCTTCCTGCCGCCCACCGCGAAGCTCGCGCGCATCGCGCCCACAGAAGTCATCGACGGCAAGCCGTTGCGCGGCGTCGTGCATGATCCGACCGCGCGTTTGATGGGCGGAGTTGCAGGGCACGCCGGCGTGTTCACGACGGCGGCGGACCTCGCGCGGTTTGCCCGCATGTTTCTCAACCTCGGCGAATTGGAGGGCGTGCGCGTCTTCAAACCGGAAACCGTGAAACTGATGACGAGCGTGCAGACACCGGAAACTATTCCCGCCCGCCGTGGTCTTGGCTGGGACATTGACTCCGGCTACAGCCGTCCGCGCGGCAAAATTTTCCCGCTCGGTTCTTACGGTCATACCGGCTTCACCGGCACAGCGATTTGGATCGATCCGTTCTCGAAGACGTTTTGGATTTTTCTGTCGAATCGCGTTCATCCGACTCGTGATGGCAACGTCCTGCCGCTTGAAGCCCAACTCGCCAACCTCGCCGCCGAGGCCGTGAACGGTTTCAATTTTTCTTACGTGCCAGGTTCGTTGCCGCCGCGACCGTCAGAAGAAGGCACCAATTCCACCGCGAAAACTCCTGTCGCATCGAAAACGGTGGAAGTTCTCAACGGAATCGACGTGCTCGCCCGCGAAAAATTTGCGCCGCTGAAAGGATTGCGCGTCGGTTTGATCACCAATCACACCGGTCAAGACCGCGAACGCAATCCAACGATCGACCTGTTGCACGCGGCCGAGGGCGTGCAGCTAAAGGCACTGTTCAGTCCCGAGCACGGCATCCGCGGCGCGCTCGACGATAAAGTGTCCGACAGCAAAGACGAAAAGACTGGGCTGCCGGTTTACAGTCTCTACGGCACCCGGCGCGCGCCGGAGCCGGCGCAGTGGAAAGATCTTGATGCCTTTGTGTTCGACATTCAGGACATCGGTTGCCGTTTTTACACTTACATCGCGACGCTTGGAAATTGTCTGGAAGCCGCCGGCAAAGCGCGTCTGAAATTCTTCGTGCTCGACCGCGCGAACCCGATCAACGGCATCAGTGTCGAAGGCCCTGTTCATCGGGGCGAAAGCAGCTTCACAGCGTTTCACTCCATTCCTTTGCGGCACGGTATGACCGTGGGTGAACTGGCGAAAATGTTTAACTCCGAACGCGGATTCAACGTCGCGCTCACCGTAATCCCCGTCGAAGGCTGGGCGCGCAACTTGTGGTTCGACCAAACCTCGCTGCCGTGGACAAATCCCTCGCCGAACATGCGCAATCTGACCGAAGCGATGCTTTATCCCGGCGTTGGCCTGCTCGAAACCGCCGTCTCCGTCGGACGCGGCACGGACACGCCATTTGAAGTGGTCGGCGCGCCCTACGTCGAGGACGTGAAGTTCGCCGCCGAGTTGAATCGCGCCGGGCTGCCCGGCGTACGGTTCGTGCCGATTCGTTTCACGCCGACCGCAAGCGTGTTCAAGGACAAATCCTGCGGCGGAGTTTACGTCCTCATCACGGATTGCGATACGCTCGACGCCGTGGACACGGGGATCACGCTGGCACTGACTCTCAATCGACTTTACCCGCGCGACTTCGCGCTAACCAAGGTTCAAACTTTGCTCCAGCACGCGGCCACCATCGACGCCATCAAATCAGGCAAGTCCTTGACGGAAATCAAACAGCTTTGGGCGGCCGAGCAAAAAGAATTCAACGACCGCCGGAAGAAGTTTCTTGCGTACTAACATTGTGGCACCTTTGCTTCGGCGAGTGCTGCTTCAAGGCGACTCGGGCCATCGGCAGCGCTCGACACAGGTCAACCAGCGCGCTCGGTGAGCGCACAAACCACCAAGGAAACTGTAAAAACCCTCATTCTACTTCAACCACTCGGTAATACCGTTTGCGGCTGATTGAATCTGCTTTGATTTTTTTCCGCTCGCCGGATGGCTGTGCCTGCAGGCGAAGCGGGCAAAATAAATTCGGGCCGGGCTTGACAAGCATTGCAGCGTTAGGCATAATACTGCAATGCTTTCAAAAGAACTGGTGGCCGCATCGACTGTGCCGCTCGTGTTATCGGTGTTGACCGAAGGCGAAACCTACGGCTATGCGCTCATCCAGCGCGTGCGCGAATTGTCCGACGGCGAAATCGAATGGACGGAAGGAATGCTTTATCCCGTGCTGCACTGGATGGAGAAGGAGGATTTGATCGAAGCCGAGTGGCGCGAGGCCGAGACCGGCCGGAAGCGGAAGTATTACCGGCTGCGCAAGGAGGGTCGGAAAGCTTTGCACGAAGAAAAACAACAGTGGATGACCGTCCACGCAACCCTGACCAAATTATGGAAACCAAAGCTCCGTTCGACTTGAACTTCGCGATTCAACAATGGCGCGAGCGCCTCGCCATCTCGCCGGCCTTCCGCCACGAGAACCTCAACGAACTCGAATCGCACCTGCGCGACTCCATCGCCACGCTGCAAACTCGCGGGCTGTCTGCCGAGGAGACGTTCATCGTGGCAACAAAGCGAGTCGGCCAAGATGGTTCACTGGAAATTGAGTTTGGAAAAGTGAATGGAAAGGCCGTGTGGCTTGACCGGACTTTGTGGATGTTAATTGGCTTTCAGATTTGGATGGTGATTTCCCAGGTGTGCTCAATCGCGGAATCGGCCACGGGTCGTGGCATAGGTCAGTTGGCTACTCAGCGATCGAAATACGATGAACTTCATCGGACGTTTGTGAATACTCATGGGCCAGGACTTCGGGAATATGCGCTGAACGTCCTGGTGCTTTTTATCACTCCGTTGGCACTTGCACTGGTGACTGCCATTGTCTGGAAGTGTCTGCTGAAGTCAGAGGGAAGAGCGCGCACGGCCCTGACCAGTTGGCTGGCCAAACCAGCCAAACTGGCGTTGAGCTTGTTTGTTTTGAGTTTGAGCTTTCAAGTATTTACGAGTTGCTTCCAAGTTTTTGATATGTCTCCCAAGCTTGATGCACAAAATTTTGGATGGTGGTCGTGGTACGTTGCAGCCGCTTGCCTCCGTTACCTGCCTGCTTGCGGGATTTGCGCATCAATGGTCGCAATTTTCGCGCGCAAACGCCTCCGCGCGAGCCAAGCCTAGCGCAACCTTTACTCAAGTTTGCCTTGCCGCGCAAAAGCTGCTTTACTCTGTGGACGATGAACTTCTTCGTCCAACGCAGCGAATTGCGCGACCTCTACGACAAGGTCGCCGCGGGCGAACGCATTTCCGAGGCCGACGCGCTGCGGTTGTTTGAATCGAAAGACCTCAATGCGCTCGGCGCCATCGCCGATCTCGCGAGACAGAAGAAAGTCGGCAATCGCGCCAGCTACATCATCAATCGCTACATCAACTACTCGAACTACTGCATCTTGAGCTGCCAGTTCTGCTCCTTCGCGCGCAAGAAACGCGACGCGGACGGCTTCGAGCTGACGATTCCGCAGATGGTCGAGAAAGCGCGCGAGGCGTTGAAGCTCGGCATCACGGAATTGCACATCGTCGGCGGACTGCATCCGTCGCTGCCGTTCAGTTACTACGTGGATATGCTCAAGGCGTTGAGTGCGCTCAACGCCGAGGTAGGGACGTCGCGCTGCGACGACCGGACGGCGCAGCGCGACGTCCCTACCCCCAGACTTCAACTTAAATGCTTCACCGCGATTGAAATCCTGCACTTCGCCTGGCTCGCGAAGAAATCTGTTGAGCAGACGTTGCGCGAATTGAAGGACGCCGGACTCGAATCGCTCACCGGCGGTGGCGCGGAAATTTTCCGCAAGGAAGTCCGCAGCGCCATCGCCAAGGGCAAGGAATCCGCCGAGGAATATCTGGACGTTCACCGCACGTGGCATCGCCTCGGCGGACGCAGCACCTGCACGATGCTGTTCGGCCACGTCGAATCGCTCGCCGACCGCGTGGATCATCTACGGCAACTGCGCGCGTTACAGGACGAGACGAAGGGCTTCGTCGGCTTCGTGCCGCTGCCGTATCAGCCGGAGAACAACGACATCCCGGTGAAGACGCCGCCCACAGGGTTCGACGCGTTGCGCACCATCGCCGTGAGCCGCATCTACCTCGACAACTTCGATCATATCACGGCCTACTGGGTGGGTCTGGGCCTGAAGCTGGCGCAAGTGGCGTTGAGTTACGGCGCGGACGATCTGCACGGGACGATCATCGAGGAACACATCTTCCACATGGCGGGCGCGACCTCGCCGCAATTGCAGACGGAGGCGGAGATGGTGAAAGCCATCCGCGAAGCCGGCCGCACGCCGGTGCAACGGAATACGTTTTACGAACCGATCAAAGTCCTTGCGGAGACTTCGCAGTTGGCCAACGAAACTGAACCGCCGTCAGGCAAATCCAAAGTGTTGGAAGATAATCTGGCGACGGCGTGAACAGGAGCGCCGGCAACAGCCTCAATCCAAGTTCATATCCTTCCAGTCGAGATAGCTTGTCATGCGGCGCAAATGTTGTTCCGACACGCTCGAATTTGCGTATGACCATCCCAGAACGGCGAGAAGAATTCGTTCGAGTATCCACTCAAGATGATCGGTTGCCTTAATCAGAGTCTGAAGCTGGCGGTGGTTGAAAGGCTCTCCGTGAACGAGCCTATTTCTAATCACAGCGAGGGAAACGGTATCCTGCTTTTCCCAAACCGGCCAAAGATCATCTAACTTAATTGAATTGCTCTGGCAAAAATCTGTGAAAGCTGTTGGGAAGGAAATTCGATTTAACTCAGGCAACTTTTCATAGACCTGCTTGCGTTTTTGCTTCCGCCCCGGGGTTTCGCCAGCAAAAGCCTCGTGTTGCTTGATGAATTTTTCCAAGTCTTCTCGAATCTTCTTCCACTCTTCCGGCAAAAAGATGGATTCAGTGTTTTGTTCGCGCCGATGTTTGAGCACGAGTGTTTCCAGAGCAGAAAAAAGTCGCGTGAACTTCGTTTCGACAGTCTTCCCTTTCGCGGTGACAGCATACAACGCTTGGCGCAAGTATTCCTTCGGCTCGATTTCAAGAAATCTGGCGTATGCCAACTTGATGAAGCCTTCGAAATATTGGAGGTCAACAAGCGTGTCGCGCGTGCTTTCTTTGTCTTTGGCCTTGGGAATTGTGAGACCGCGCCGATAGAAGGTGACACTTCCAGCCGAATCCCATGCCTCCCAGCCAAGGCAGATGCAGCGATGTCGTGCCGCGAAGGAACTAATCAGTAAAAAATCATCAAGCGCATCAAGGCATTTCGCTTGAACATTTTTCACCGAACCTATCACGGTCTTGTCTTTGAAATTGGCAACAAGTTCCGAGAATGAAACGTGATCCCCGTTTTCTTGGTCGAAGTGCCGATAAACGAAGTCAAAACTGAGGCAAAGTCCATTGTTCAATGTAAACACCAACTGCCTCACGGTCTTTACCTTCACCTCTCCCGTAAAAGAACGGCTGACTGATTTGGCAGGTCCAAGGAGTTGGGATGGTGTCAGCCAAAAGCGACCTTCGACTTCGCCTTGCGGCGTATCGGAATGCGCTCGCAAGTCCCATTTAGCGAAATCATAAGGGACAGCTTCGATCTGTGACTCCTGCAAATCCATGCCCCATGCTTTTGTCGTGCCGACTTCCGTGTAAATGCGCTTCGCCTCAAAAACGCCCTCGGTCGTGCCGGTGAACCCTCGCACTTCAGCGTGCAATGAGAATTCAAAATGCCGCATCAATTGCTCGACCTGTTCCTTTGGCGGATGAAGGGCTAACCGCAAAGGTTCAATCAACCTTCGCGGGAGATACGCTTTGACGAGCACCTTCTCAAACGACTTACCGCCCGCTTGAATCGTGGCGAGAAACTGATGAGTTGGTTCGTCTTGGGAACGCATAGTCGCTGACGTTCGAATATCTGAACCTATTCCGGCAAACAGAACAAGTTCTTCCATCGTCGCCGTTGATGCAGCGCTTCGCGCGCGATCCGCGCCCGGCGAATTGATTCTCATTAACACCCGGCTGAAGCCGGGTGTCCGGCGTCGAGAGAAAATCCCAACCGCTTCAGCGGTTTAGCCCGTAGGAACAGAATCTTTGTAGTTTCCGCGTCAAAAAATTTCTCCAGCCCCGTCGGGGCGAAATATGCCGCTCCTGACGGAGTTTTGGATTTGTTGCCGGTTGCAGTTCTACAATGATGCCGCGCCTACGGCGCTGATTGCATCCGGTGGATTGATTTTCCTCGGCGCGCGGCGTTCACGCCGCCTCCGCCTTCGCTGCGCTATGGAGCGACAAGTCACCGTCCAAACCGGGCCACGCGTCCGAGATTCCTCACGCCTCACACTTTCGCACGATAAAGCGATCTGAAGATCACGCTCCAGCACGTGACGGTTTGATTTTCCCCCGTTTGATAAGTTTCCGCGTCGTTGTCCAATTTTGCCGTCCGCAATTTTCTCGACAAATTTTGCAAAAGAGCTACACGGGAAGCAGTAAACCACTTCAACCTTGAACACACTGCTATGAAGGCGACCAATACCTCATCTTTCCGTCGGCTCTCTTTCGCTCCGCGAGTCGCCGGCTTCACGCTCATCGAATTGCTGGTGGTCATCGCCATCATTGCCATCCTGGCGAGCATGTTATTGCCGGCCCTGTCCAAATCCAAAACCAAGGCCCAAGGCATCGGCTGTCTGAATAATCTTCGCCAAATGATGTTGGGTTGGCGGCTGTACTCCGACGACTTCAACGAAATCCTTCTGCTGGCGCGTGACATCCAGGTTCCCAAGCGTGTTGATTGGGTGACCGGGTGGCTGGACTACACTTCCGCCCCTTCCAATTGGGATCAGAATGTTGACATCGACAAGAGTCCACTCATGCCTTACATCGGGCGGAGTTTTGCGGTCTGGAAATGCCCCGCTGACCATTCTACTGTAAAAAATAAACTGGGGCAGAGATTGCCGCGGGTCCGTAGCAATTCGATGAGCCAAGTATTCGACGATGGCACGTGGTTGCCAGCTTCGGCTTGGCGCGTTTATGGCAAGATGACTGACATCGTGAACCCGGTAAAAACATGGGTGCTGTTGGACGAGCATCCCGACAGTATCAATGATCCGGCCTTTGCGGTGCAGATGGCGAAACCAGATGCCAAAACCGCTCAGATCATTGATGTCCCGGCCTCGTATCACAACGGAGCATGTGGTTTTTCCTTTTCGGACGGCCATTCCGAAATCCACAAATGGCGCGGCTCGCGCATCCAGCCGCCGGTCAAGGGTGTGGACTTGAGTCTGCCATTGGGCGCGGCGGGCGATTCACTCAAAGACGTTCTCTGGATGTCGGAGAACACCACCGTATCCGTCAAGGAGGGAACTTACCCTTAACGGCGGCGGATCTGCAAAGCTTCCGCTTGACCGAATCGATCCGGCTTTCCCTCGTTCGTCGTTGTTTTTGCCAGCGACAAAGTTGATCTGAGTTCGAGCTCCGACGTTCGTCGTTTGAACTTCTGATTTTCGTCGCGCCTTGATCTCCGTCGGGCTTGCGGATGAGACGCAGTTGGGTAGTGCTTCTCTCTCCCGCCCGCTTGAAAGTTTTGCACTCTTTAGTTGACCGGATTACGGTGCGTCGCCTTCACTAAGGCTCGGTTTACGCACTTATGATTGACTCTTTGGGAAAAATTTCCGGTGACAAACCTGTTCTCAGCGCGAGCGAAGCGGGTTCCACTCCTCGTTCCGACAAAGGCGACGTCGCCGCCATCGATCAACTGCGCGCCATCTACAACCAGATGCGCGCCGAAGTCGGCAAAGTCATCATCGGCCAGGAGGAAGTCGTCGAGCGTCTGCTGATCTGTATCCTCGCGCGCGGGCACGGATTGCTCATGGGCGTGCCGGGCCTGGCCAAGACGATGATCGTCAATTCGCTCTCGCAAGTCATGTCGCTCCAGTTCAGCCGGATTCAATTCACGCCGGACTTGATGCCTTCGGATATTACGGGCACGGACATCCTGCAAGAAACCGATCAGCCCGGCCGCCGCGCCTTCGTGTTCGTCAAAGGGCCGGTGTTCGCGAACATCGTGCTCGCTGACGAGATCAACCGCACGCCGCCCAAGACGCAATCCGCCTTGCTCGAAGCGATGCAGGAACATCGCGTCACCGTTGCCGGCCGCTTCTTTCCGCTGCCGTCGCCATTCTTCGTGCTCGCGACGCAAAATCCGATTGAGCAGGAAGGCACCTACGCATTGCCCGAAGCGCAACTCGATCGCTTCATGTTTTTCATCCACGTCGATTATCCGACCGTCGAAGACGAACGCCGCATCGCGCGCGAGACGACCGGTGGCGCGCCGGCCGCGCTCAAGCACCTGATCAACGCCGAGCAAATCATCGGCTTCCAGGAAGTCGTGCAGCGCGTGCCAGTGCCGGATCACATTTACGACACCGCGGTTGATTTGGTGCGCATGACGCGCCCGAAGGAGGAAGAGGCCCCCGACTGGATCAAAAAATGGGTGACGTGGGGCGCTGGTCCACGCGCGGTACAGTATCTGATTCGCGGCGCGAAGGCACACGCGGTTTTGCACGGCAGCTATCTGGTTCGCAGCGAGGATTTGGAAGCCGTCGCGCAACCGGTCTTGACGCATCGCATCCTGACGAATTTCCAGGCGCAGGCCGAGGGCGTCACCAGCACGTTCATCGTCGATAAGTTGCTCGAAGAAGTTCGCAGCGAAACGCGCCGTGCCTGACACACAGATCAAATTGCTCGACGCGCAAGTGCTCACGCGGCTGATGGCGCATCCGCTCATGGCGCGCTTCCCGATGGAGGGCACCGTCTCCGGCCACCACAAAAGCCCGCATCGCGGCTCCAGCGTCGAGTTCGCCGAGTATCGCAATTACGTTCCCGGCGACGACATTCGTCGGCTCGACTGGCGCGTGTTCGGCCGCACGGATCGCTTTTACATGAAGGAGTTCGAGGCGGAGACGAATCTCCGCTGCTACCTCGTGCTCGATTGCAGCGCGTCAATGGGCTTCGCCGGAAAACACGGCCGCAAAATCGATCTCGCCAAACGCCTCATCGCGTCGCTCGCCTACCTCACCGTGCATCAAGGCGATGCCGCGAGCCTGATTTGCGTCGGCGAAAAAACCGTGCATGAAATTCCGCCGCGCCGAAATCCCGCGCATCTGCAAACGATTCTGGAAATTCTGGAACCAGTCGAACCGCGCGGCGAAACCGGTCTTGTTTCCGTCCTGCACGATCTCGCCGAAAAAGTTCGCCGCCGCGCGTTGATCATCGTGTTCTCGGATTTCTTCTGCGACCCGGAGGCTTTGATGAGTTGCTTCCAGCACCTGCGCTTCCAGAAGCACGACCTTGCGGTGTTTCACCTGCTCGACCGCATGGAACTGGAGT
>JACPZS010000102.1 GCA_016195385.1 Verrucomicrobiota bacterium | reverse complement strand
ATCGTGGACACGCTGCTGGTTTCGACGCCGCGGCTGATCGCCAGCCACGGCGCGTGGAAGGACAAATGGAAGCGGCGCAAGATCGAGACGCTGTCGTTGTTGCTCAAAGGCGCGTTGGAAGCGGAGGCGAAAGTCGGCCTCAAGATGAATCTGGAAGAAAAGAATCTGGCAAATTTGTTGCAAAGTCTGCCCGCGTTGCGTAATCCAACCATCTCGCATCTGAGCCTGGCGGGCTGGGTGGCGGTGGAAACCATCATCGACGAACACATCGTGCGCGAGTTGATTCCGCAGTTGAAAGCCGCCGGGGCGGAAGGCATTATCGAGTATCCGCTGAACAAAGTCGTTTATTAAGGCTGTTCAGCGACTGAAAACAAAATATGGGTTCACTGAAAAAACGTCGGAAAGCAAAAATTAACAAACACAAGCGGCGCAAGAAGCTTCGCGCCAACCGCCACAAGAAGCGCACGTGGCAGAAATAGCCGCAGGCTGTTTCCACAAATTTTATTTGCCAGCGAGGTGCCGCCTGAAATTGTCCAGGCTGCGCCTCGCTTCGTTTGTCCAACTCATGCAGCGGGCCATCATCACCGTCGTTGCACTGGCTGTCGGGTCGCTGCTGACCGGTTGCGCCACGAGCAGCCAGTCCAGTCGCGCTGGTGATAAAGTGCCGCCTCCGCGCGACCGGCTTTCCTCGCACGCTGCCGATCTTCAGCCGACAGCCGAGGAAGAAAATCGCATCGAGGCAATGTCCCGCTACGCGCGCGGCATCATCCACGAGATGAACGAGGAGCCGGCCGAGGCCTTTTCCCAGTTTTATCAGGCCGTCCTGAAAGATCCGCAGAACGAAGTCCTTGCGCTCGAAGTCGCGCGGCATTTTATCCAGCGCAAACAGCCGGAGAAGGCGATCGAAGTGTTGAACAAAGCAGCCGGACTGCCCGGCGCTTCCGGGTCGCTGGATGCGCTGCTCGGCCTGGCTTACGCACAATTGGGCAAGAACGATCTGGCGATTGCGGCGGGCCGCAACGCCATCCGGAAATTGCCGCGTTACCTTCCGGCGTATCAGAGTCTTTCCCAGCTTTACCTTCAAATGAACCAGCCGCAGGCCGCGCTGGAGCTACTTGATGAAGCGGGCCGGCAGCCGGATGTGGACGCCGGATTTCTCGTGGAACTGGCCGAGAATCTGGCCGGGCTTGGCGGGTTGCGCAAACTCGAACCGGACGCGGTCAAGTCGCGCGTGATCGCTTTGCTGGATCGCGCGGAAAGTTTGAAACCGGATGACGCCGCCCTGTTGGAAAAACTGGCCGACGGCTACAAGCTCATGGGCGAAATTCAAAAAGCCCTCGCGGTTTACGAGCGCGTGCTCACCGTGGAGCCGGATTTCCTGAATCTGCGCGCCAAATTGATCGATCTGTACTTGGCGACGGACGACAAGAAGCGCGCCACCGAGCAACTCGAGGCCATCATTCGCGACAAGCCGACCAACCCCGCGCCTTATTTTTATCTGGGGGTTCTGGCGCAGGAGGAAAAGAAATTTGATCGCGCGAAAGATTATCTGGAAAAGGCGGTGCTCCTCAGTCCCGACAATGAGCAGTATCAAATCGAGCTCGCTTTGATAAACTTGAACGCCCGCAAACCAAAGGACGCGCTGGCGGTTCTCGAAAAAGCACGGGCGAGGTTCAAGCAAAGTTTCGCGCTCGAGTTCTACTCCGGCATCGCCTGCAGCGCGTTGAAGAAATACGATCAAGCCGTCACTCATTATACGACCGCTGAAGTGCTGGCGCAGGCCACCGACTCGAAAAAGCTGACGCATGTTTTCTATTTCCAGGTCGGCTCGACGTACGAACGGAAGCAGGATTTTGCCAGCGCCGAAAAATATTTTGAGAAGTGCCTCGCCATCGCGCCGAAATTTACGGAGGCGCTCAACTACTGCGGCTACATGTGGGCCGAGCGCGGCGTGAACCTGGAAAAAGCCCGGACGATGATCGAACAAGCCGTCGCGCTCGAACCGAAAAACGCCGCATTTCTCGACAGCCTGGGCTGGGTGCTCTACCAGCTCAAGCAACCCGCCCAGGCGCTGCCGCACCTGCTCAAATCCCTCGAATTGATCGAGGAACCGGACGCGACGATTTGCGATCATGCCGGCGATGTTTACGCGGCGTTGAAAAACGTGGATAAGGCCCGGGAGTTTTGGCGCAAGGCGCTCGGCTATCTTGAAAAACAGCTAGCCAAACGCGAGGATGAGCCGGAGGCCGCTTCGTTTGAATTGTTGGGCGACCTTTTGGCAAAACTCGAACAACCGGAGCGCGCCCGCGAAGCCTGGCACAAGGCCAACTCGCTCGAACCCAGCGACAAGCTGCTTAAAAAATTGGAAAGCCACGCGTCGCCGCCTGCCTCCATTCCCTGACCAATGCCGTATCAGTTTGCCAAACACTACACGCTGGATGAGGCGCAAGCGCTGCTGCCGCGCGTGCGCGACTGGTTGGAACGCATCGCGCAAAACCGGCGGCGTTTGGAAGACTCGGAAGCCCGCTTGGCGCCGTTGCTGGCGGAAGGCACGGACTGTGGTGGCCCGGCCGTGACGAAATGGGTTTGCGCGCTGTTGGAGATCAAACTCTGCCTGGGTGAATTCGCCCAGCGGCATATCCAAATCAAGGATTTGGATCGCGGCCTGATCGATTTTCCCGCCTTGCGCGGCACGAAGGAAATTTTTCTCTGTTGGGAAAAAGACGAAGATGACATCGAATTCTGGCATGACTTGGAATCCGGCTACGCCGGGCGCGAGCCGCTTTGAAGCTCGCTCCAGAGTGAACTTTCACGATTCGATTCAACCCGCTTACGGATGGCTTTAAAGGAGCGTTTCATCTTTCCAACTCTTTTCTGATTTGGGAATTCGAGTTTAACGGCAGCGCATCCCGGCCCTCCTCCTGCAAATCCGCGCCCAATAGATCTGTCCACTTTTGCTCGCATACTTTGGTTCGCCTCTGACATCCTTACGCTCCCGCAGCGGGAAACACTTGCTGCGGGTGGCGCATTTTTGGATTCTGCCCGCCATTAAATCATGCCCAATTATCCTGAGCTGAGAAACCAGACTGTGTTGATCACCGGTGGCGCGAACGGCATCGGCGCCGCGATGGTGCGCGCCTTCGCCCGACAGCACGCCAAAGTTTTCTTTGCGGACATGGACGTGCCAGCCGCCGAAAAGCTGGCGCATGAATGCGGCGGCATGGCGACGTTCGCAAAAGTCGATTTGCGAAAGGAGCGAGAGATCAAGCGGTGGGTTGACGGCGTGGGCCAACGCAGTCCGCGGATTGATGTGGTCATCAACAACGCGGCGTCCGATCCCCGCATGTCGCTGGAAGAAACCACCGCCGCCGCGTGGGACGAACTCTTCGCGCGGAATCTGCGCGCCTATTTTTTGGTTTGTCGTGCCGCCGTGAAACGGATGCGCGCCGGCGGATCGATCATCAATTTTTCCTCCGTCACGATCCACAACGGCCCGCCGAACTTGAGTGCCTATGTCGCGACCAAGGGCGGCATCTGGGCTTTCACGCGTGCGCTCGCGCGCGAACTGGGGCCACGCGGCATCCGCGTGAACACCATCTCCCCCGGCTGGGTGATGACGGAGCGTCAGCTTCGCCAATACGTGGATGCCGCCGCGCGCCGTTTGATTCGCGCGTCGCAGTGCATCGACGAATTCATTCAGCCGGAAGAAATCGCGGAAGTGGCGCTGTTCCTCGCCAGCCCGGCCAGCCGCGCGATGACCGGCCAGGAACTGCTTGTGGATCGCGGCTGGGAACATTCGTGACCGACGAGAAAGCGCCGCGCTAATCCGGCTTCAATGGTTCGCGGACAAAATCGCGCCGCTGCGTTTCGCTCAAAGCCTCCGGCTGGTAGAAGCGCTCGTAAAATTCCAAGTCGAGGTGACCGGCCTGGAAACCGACGACCGTGCGGAAGGGCGCAAGATGCGCGGGGAAGCGGCCGTAGCGTTGCCAGACGTATTCGCAATAGGCCGTCGTCGCGGCAATCGCCGCTTCGCTCACCGCCGGAATTTTTCCCGTGACCGCATCAGAATCGCGCCACATCGGGTTGGCACCGGCCCGACGGAAAACTCCTTCGCGCCCAAACTTTTTTTCCACGACGGCGCGCACGGCGTCCGTCATCGAAGCGAAATACGGCGGGCAATGCGCTTTGAGCAGCACGCGCCCTTCGCTCTCCAGCCCGAGCGGATACGGCACGACGGGATCGCGCCCCAGCAATTTCATGCCGAGCGCGACGAGCCGGTTCGCGCCGAGGTAACGACTCGCCCGCATCTCGCCCATGCGAAAGCCGAGCGCCTGAAACCAGCCAAACTCGTGGTTCGCGAAATTCGGAAAACCGCCCAAGCCCAACGCCTGCGCCATCAGGCCGAGGTTCTGCATCATCATGCCCTGCTCGAGCGCGACGAATTCCGCGACCATCAACTCCACGTGCTTGATCGTCGCAACGCGACCGCGCTTGAGATCGTCTTCGAGATGGCCGCCACGGCTGCGCGCGAAACGTCCGATGCCCGCTGGTTGAAAATTCGCGCGCTCGTCGAGAATGAACGCGCCCGTCGTCTCGTTGAAAATCTCGAGCAGCCCGTTGATGTAAATGAACGTGAGATCATTGATCGGCACAAAATAAGTGGTGCCCGGCGCGTAAACCGACCAACGGTTGCAGTTGATGTTGAACAACGGTTCGACCGGCGGCGCGACGCGACCGGCGCGCAATTTGACGCGCGTGCGGCGAAACATTTCGACGAACTCTTCACGCTTCGCCAAGGCGATCAATTCCACGATGCTCGCCGCGTTCAATTCCTGCGGGCGCGGGATAAACCACGTCGCGTCGTCGTTCGTCACGGCGAGCGCGACGGTTTGAATGCCGTCGCCGCTGGCGATCGTGCGCGCAACCAATCCCGCCATGATGTTGCCACCGCCACCGCGTTCGTAGCACAAGTCCGCCAGTGCGTGGCCCGTGATGCCGCACGCCGCATAAACGAGCGCGGCTTCCTCGGCTTCCGTCAGCGGTTTCGGCACGTGCCGGCTTTTGTAGGCGAGCGGGCCACCGGGCATTTCCATGCCCGCGCAGAAGCGGCGCGAGCGCCGGTCGCGCAGCGCGTCGAGCAGCGTGTAACGCGAAAGCTCGTCCGGATTTGCTGAAGTTGAAGTAGAGTTTTGGTTGGCCATGATTTTTGCGTTGTTTGAACTTTCGATGTCACGCTGACAAAATCATAGGCGACATTTTGCCGCCGCCAATTCCAAATGTTGCGCGTCACGCTAGCTATGGAAGCGGGGATAACGGATCGCGTTTGGAGCTTGGAAGAAATTATCATTTTACTTCACTCCTGTCCCGTTAAGGTTTTCCTGACAACGGTTTCAGCTCGATAAAATCGGCGCTTTTTCGTTGTCCGGTCATTTTT
>JACPZS010000101.1 GCA_016195385.1 Verrucomicrobiota bacterium | reverse complement strand
TCCAGACTCAGCCCGCCCCCAAACTGGCCCGTCGTCCAAGTGGGGCCGTTGACGAGCGTGCCCGTGTTGCCGTTGCCCGACGAATCCACCGCCGACAGGCCGCTGCCGTCATCCAGTTTCCAGTAGCCCACGAGGTTCGGAACGGTGGCCGCTCGCGACTGAGGCAGCAAAGTCAACCAAGCCAGCCAAATTGCCAGGGCAACGCGCGGAATCATGAAAGATAACGATTGAGCCACTATCGCAAGCGTAAGTTTGCGCACAAAGAGCAGCAGTAAGTTCGTCACAGTTTAATCATTTCGTTCTATAGCCCTGATTCGGATTGATAACATATTGCAGGTTGTGGCTATCACAAGTGAAATTTGGCCGCATATATCCACGTGAGTTGTTCCACTTCTCGCCCAAAAACAGCCGAAAACTCAGAGAGTGCAGCCGGGCGTCTGATTGCCGACCACGGCCTCGAAGTGCCATCTACCGCGCGCGATAACGCCCACCCACGATGGAGGCCGGGCAATCGATTCTGTTTGGCCACCGAGCAACGGCAACAACGCCAGCCGCAGCTTCGAGAAACCAAATGTTGCAGATGGATATTAAGCACTTATCGACGCCGCACACTAGTCTCGGCGGAATTGAGAATGCCCTGAAGCTAGTTGTTGCTCTCGAAGACGCCCACCATTGTGAACGAACACCGTCAAACGACTTTCCAGCTAGCAGCCTGTTGGACTTAAGGAGACGCTGAATAAAGCGAGGTTTTCAAATTTCAGTTTTTCCTGACGTGAAGATGATCCTCAAGCGGCGGAGATTTGTGTCCGGTGGCTTGGGTTGACAATGCGGTTCTGGTTCGGTGACTGGCTTGGGTTGCTTTTTTCACCGGTTTTACCGGTCTGGCTCGTTGGTTTTCTTCACGTCGCGGTCGTCCGCGCGCCGATCACCACGTTGGCCAGGCCAACCAGCGTGTAGAATTGATGTCCGTTCTTGGCCAGTCCGCGATAGCGCACTTTCCGGTGTTTGAAAATATTCTTGAGGATGTGGAAGGGGTGTTCGACGAACGCTCTGACGGAGGCCTTGGCTTTCTCGACGGCCTTGAGGGTTTCTTTCTCCGCGCCTGCGGCCATCGTTTTGAGTTGGCCACGATTGCCCGCGATCGGCTAGGCCATCCCATTGTTGGAGGAAGTACATCCGCAACATGCGCTCCAGTCCGACGGGTGGGCGGCCGCGTTCGCCCAGGCTCGGCCACGGAATGATGGTTTCCATGCGGGCGAGAAACTTCTCGCGGCGGGTGGTCTTCTTTTTGGCGGCAAACTCAGCTTGGGAGAAACCCGGCTGGTGCGTCCTGCCAGCGAGTTTAGGAAACCAGACATCAATCGGCAGGCTTAAATTGCAAGACAGACAGATTAAATCAGCGCTTCCCTAACTCCGACATTCAATTGTTAGGGATGGATGAACACTCTAACCACTCATACAGCACCGGCAACAGCACGAGCGTAAGGAAAGTCGAACTCAAGATGCCGCCGATCACAACCGTGGCGAGTGGGCGTTGCACTTCCGCGCCCGCGCCGGTGGCAATCGCCATCGGCACGAAGCCGAGTGAAGCGACGGCGGCGGTCATCAGCACCGGGCGCAAGCGGGTGAGCGAACCTTCGCGGACGGCATCAAGCACGCTCTTTCCTTCCTCGCGCAATTGGTTGAAATAGCTGACGAGCACGACACCATTGAGCACCGCGACGCCGGTGAGCGCGATGAAGCCGACCGCCGCCGTGATGCTGAAAGGCATCCCGCGCAACCACAACGCCGCCACTCCGCCAGTGACCGCCAGCGGGATGCCGGAATAGACGAGCATTGCCTGCCGCAGCGAATGGAATGCGAGAAAGATGAGCATGAAGATCAGCACGAGTGCCGTCGGCACGACCACGGCGAGACGGGCGCGGGCTTGTTGCAGATTTTCAAACTGCCCGCCGAACTCGACGAGATAACCTTCCGGCAACTTCACTTCGCGCTGGATCGTTTGTTCGGCGGCGCGCACGTAGCCTTCGATGTCGTGCGTCTTGAGATTCACCATGAGCGCGGCGCGGCGCTGGCCTTCGTCGCGCTGGATTGGCTCCACGGTTTTCAACGTGCTGAACTCAACGACCTGGCCAAGCGGGATCAGGCCAGTTTCGCCGACGCGCAGCGGGAGTTTTTTGATTTGCGCGTCGTCCGCGCGAAGTTCTTCTGGCATCCGCACCGTGATGTCGAAGCGGCGGTTACCATCGACAATCTGGCCGACGATTTCTCCGGCGAGCGCGGCGTGGACGGCGCGGTTCACTTCGCCGGCCTGCAAACTGTATTTGCGAAGCACGTCGCGCTTCACCGACATCTGCAACTGCGGCGTGCGGCCCTCGGTCTCATATTCCACCTGCGCCACGCCAGGCGTTTTTTCGAGGATGCCTTTGATTTGCTCGGCGAGTTTTTCGAGCACGTCGTAGTCGTTGCCGAAGATTTTCACGGCGAGCTGCGCCTTGGTGCCTTCCAGCATTTCGTTGAAACGCATCTCGATGGGCTGCGCGAACAGGATGTTGTAGTCGGGATTGATCTTCTTCAGCAACGCGTCGATTTGCTCGCGCAACTCGGCTTTGCTCGTCGGGTGGCCCGCTGTCTTGGGCCACTCCTTACTCGACTTGTAGAAGATGTAAACGTCGCTCTCGTTCGGTGGCATCGGGTCGGAAGCAATCTCGCTGGTGCCGATGCGCGTGAAGATGCGCGTGATTTCCGGGAACTCGGCGAGCAGTTTGTTTTCCACCTCGATGTCCGTGCGCAACGATTCTTCCATGCTCATGCCGACGGGCTTGTAGAGCATCGAGGTGATCGAGCCTTCATCAAGCGTGGGCACGAACTCCGCGCCCAGACGCGTGTAGAGCCAGGCTGTTCCGGCGAAGATCAGCAGCGCGCCGGCGACGACAACCCAGCGCAGACGCAAGGCCGCGTCGAGCGTGGGGGCATAAAGGCGCTTCACCCATTGAATGAGCCGGTTGTCCGTCGCGTGTTCACCGTGCGAGTCGGGGAGCGCACGCGCCCCGCGTGCCGATTCCGGCGCCTCGCCGGAATCACTGAGGCGTGAAATGTTCGCAGCGCTTGGAGCCTCGACGCGCTTTGAAGCGTCGGGCGAGGCGCCCGACGCAACACGCGGGGCGCGTGTGCTCCCTAATAACAGCGAACAGAGCACCGGCATCAACGTGAGTGCCAACGCGAGAGCGCCGCCCATTGCCAGCATCACGGTGAGTGCCATCGGATGAAACATTTTTCCCTCGATGCCTGTGAGCGCAAGAATGGGAATGTAAACCACAGCGATGATGGTGACGCCGCAGAACATCGGCGTGGCGACTTGTTTGCTCGCGGACAGAACCGTTTGCATTCGTTCTTCCGCTGTGAGCGCGCGGCCAAGCTGGTGCTGCCTCTGCCCAAGCTGACGCACAACGTTTTCCACAATCACAATTGCGCCATCAATGAGCAGGCCGAAATCAACTGCGCCCAGGCTCATCAGGTTTCCTGAGATGCCGAACTTCGCCATGCCGATGAGGGCGAAGAGAAACGAAAGCGGAATCGCGAGCGCGACGATGATTGCCGCCCGCCAGTTGCCCATGAGCAGCAGCAGCAGCACGACGACGAGTGCCGCCCCCTCGAACAAGTTCGTCTTCACGGTGCCGATGGTGCGGTCGATGAGTTGAGAGCGGTCGTATTGGATCTGGATTTCCACGCCGTCGGGGAGCTTGGTCTGAATGTCCACGATGCGCTTCTTGACGCGCTCCGCGACTTCGCGGCTGTTCTGGCCGGCAAGCATCATCGTGGTGCCGATGACGGTCTCCTTGCCGTTCAACGTGGCCGCGCCCGTGCGGAACTTGGTTCCGATCTTTACGTCCGCGACATCCTTCACGAGCAACGGCTTCACGCCCGCGCCAAATTTCAGCGGCAGTTCCGCGAGTTCGTCTGCGTTCTGCACGCGGCTCACGGCGCGGATGGTGAGTTGCTGTCCGCCCCGGCTGATGATGCCGCCGCCCGCGTTCTGGACGTTCTGCGCCAAGAGCGCAGCGAGTTCGCTGAACGTCATGCCTACGGTTTCCAATGCGTCGGGCTTGGGCTGAATGACAAACTGCCGCTCGTAGCCGCCGCTCTCATTGATCTCGGCGATGCCCGGCACGGCGCGCAGCAGCGGCTTGATGGTGTATTCCTGGATTTCACTGAGCGCGAGCAGTTGCTCCAACTCAGTCGCGGGCTTGTTTGTTGCGTCCGCGCGGTAACTGACGCTGTAGTAAAAAATCTCGCCGAGTCCGGTGCTGATGGGCGCGAGTTTTGCGGACGCGCCGGGCGGCAATTTCTCCAGCACACCTTGCAACCGTTCCGTCACGAGCTGCCGCGCGCGATAAATGTCCGTGCCATCTTTGAAATCGAGCGTCACTTGCGACAGTCCGAACTTCGTCAGCGAGCGCATTCCTTCCATACCCGGCAGGCCGGCCATTTCGAGTTCGATGGGTTGCGTGACGAGTTTCTCCGATTCCTCGGCGGCGAGCGCCGGGACCTCGGTGTTGATTTGCACCTGCACGCCCGTGATGTCCGGCACGGCGTCAATGGGCAGATGAAACGCGGACCACAGTCCCGCCGCGAGCAGGGCGAATGCGCCGAGCAATACGACAGCGCGATAACCCAAAGAGATTTCAATGATGCGGGCAATCATGGTCAGAGCTTGATTCCGAATTTTCCGAGGCCGAACAGCATCGCGCCGTAGCTGGCGAGCATCGCAGTCACGGAAATTCCCAGTGAAGGCCAGAACGCGACGCCACGTTTGAGCAACGCGGGAAGCAGCACGAACAGCACGAGCGACGGCAACACGAGCCAGAAGATGCTTGTCGAGAGCGCGGAGATTTTCGCGCTGTCGTGCGTGTCGCGCCACAGCCACATCATCGCAAGCAACGACGTGAGCGGCAGCGATACGAGCAGGCCGCCCGCGAACGAACTGCGCTTGGCAAGCTCTGACACGGCCACGAGCACGGCGGCGGAGATGGCGAACTTGAGAATGGTGTAGGTCATTTCGTTTCCTCCTTGGCCGACGTGTGGGTGATGGAGAGCGAAACACCTGTGAGCAGTTCCAATTGCTGCCCCGCTTCAAGTGCTTCCGTCCTGGTGTCGAGCAACGCTTCGACGGCTTCAAGGTATTGCTTTTGCAGTTCGACGTAGGTGGCAATCGGCACCGCACCGAGCCGGTAATGCCGATCCGCGAGCGCCGCCGCTTCCTGAAACTTCTGAACGGAATCGGGCCGCCACTTCGCCATTTCGGCAAGTTTGGCCTGATAGCGCATCGCCTGCTCGGCCACCTGCCGTTCGATTTGCCGTTGCGCGACGAGCAGGGAAGTCGCGGCCTGTTGCTGACGCGCTTCCGCCGTTTCGATGCTGCCCCTGTTCCGGTTCCACAACGGCAGCGGCACGGTCACGCCGATGCCGACTTGCGTCTCCCGATCCCCGGTGCGCTCCTGCGAAAGATACGGCCCGACGCTGAACGCCGGATTCCGCTCGTTCCTGGCCAGCGAGACTTTGAAGCCTTGCTGTTCCAGTTCCGCGCGGCGCATCTGCAACTCGAAGTTGTTCGTGAGCGCGGCGCCGAGCAGCGCGTCCGTGCTTCGCGCGGGTGGCAGGCTGAGGGCTGGCCGCTGCACCTTCATCGTCTCCGTCAACGGCCGGCCCCGCAGTTGGTTCAATTCCAGCAACGCGGCCTGCTCCGTCGTCGCCGCCTCGCTCGCGCGCCGGTGCAGCGTGAGTTCAGTGGCCTCGATGATGCGCGTCTCCAGCGTGGGCGTGAGTCCGGCGGGATCGCGCTGCACGAGCACTTCGCGGAGGGATTGAAAACGGTCGGCGACTTCGCGCGTGGCGGCGGCTTTCTCCTGCGCGGCAAATAACGTGACGCCGAGCGCGCGGGTGCGCGCCGCCAGAGCCGCGTTGAATTGGTCCAGCCCAAGTTCCGCCAGTTTGATTTGCTGGTTGGCAATCGCCTTCCGCAGCGGCACGCGTCCCGGCCATTCAATCGTCTGCTGCGCGGACACCGACCACGCCACGCCATCACCGATGCCGCTCACGCGCTTGTTGCCGAGCGTGGCGGACACTTCGGGATTCGCCAGGGTGCCCGCGGTGCGCCGCTCGCCCCGGGCAGCGGCAATCTCGGCGCGGTAGAAGTTCAGTTCAGGATTGTGCTCCAGCACCTCGGCGACGAGCGCGTCCAGCGTGACCAGAGGCGCGTTCGTTCCGGCTGACGGAGTTTCCGCACCGTCAACTAGATGCGCCGCGCTTCCCAGCACGGTCAACCAAACTGCAAGCCGCCAGCGGCGGCACAGAGTTTTCAAAGAGTTTCGATTCATAAAATGACACACTGCGACCAACGAAATTGAACAAGGGAACAACGCGGGCGAAGAACAACGCCCGAAAACGAGGGAGGAATCCTGCCGAAAGCAGGATTAAGAAATCAGGGAAGGCGCGCGTGGAGGAAGCGACGCGCGAAATGCAAACTGCCAGGTGTGTGAAAGTTCGGGTGGAGCCGCGCCGGGTGGTGCGGGGCCATTGGGAAGCGCGAGCGACGCGTCAACCAACGCCACGAGTGTGGAGAAGAAATCCAGCGACGACAATAGTATCCCGCCGCTCAATTCGGGTTGCGGCACGTGAACATCAGTCGAGGCGATGCGGCAAAGGCCGTCTGCCGCATCATGATCTTTGTCCGTATCGGGAACACCATCCGCATGAGGCGTGTGAATCCAGCCTGCCTGCTCTAACAGCGGGTGCGATGTGGCCGGCAGCCACAAGGCCAGCAGGAAAATCGTCACAACTGTTTTGAGCCACTTCTTCACACGCACAAGCATACGAATCGGCCGAAGAACTTCAAACCCTAAGAATTGCATGCCACTCCGCCATCGCAAACAAGACGGCTAAGGTTGCGCGTTGGTTGACGAAACCACCGATTGCGAAGCACGAGGTGCGGGGGGCGGCGGCAAGGGTGGTAAACTTTCCGGCGGGAGCGGGGGCAGTTGCAACACCAGTTTGCGCCACGTCGCACGCTCCTCCGGCGTCATCGTGCGCCAGCGTTCGGCGGTTCTCAGAAATTGGTCGCGCTCGCCGGGTGGCAGCGAATCGAACTTGCGGAAGGAAGTAATGCAGGACTGGCGCTGGGACGGCGGCAATTTCGCAAAAGCCTGCAAAGTTTTTTCCATTTGCAACCGTTCGGCGTCGGGCAGAACCCGGAGCGTTTTTTCTCTTTCAGGAGCCGGCTGGGTGAAAAAATTTTCAAACCGGCCCACCATTTTTTCGCGCTGTTGCGCCGACTGCTGATTCCACGCGGCCACGTCGCGCTCGCGCCGGGCTTTCAATTCGGGATTTAAGACCGGCGCAAACTGCGCCACTGGAGCGGTATTCGTGCCGAGGGCCAGCACGGATTGCTGGGCACGCTGTTTCTCGAGCACGTTTTTCTTCATGTCGTCGGGCAGTTTGTCCCATTGCGCCAGGCGCTGTTCGATGATGCGGCGATCCGGCGCAGGGATGGCCGCAAGCCTCACGACGCGATTGCTGGGCACCAGCATTACGAGCGGCTCGAAGTACCAGTGCAATTCCGCCGCGCGGAGTTTGCCTTCCCGTTCGCCAGTGGGCAGGGCGGCGTATTCAAGCAGTTTCGCGCGAATTTGGGTTCGTTGTGGTTCGGGTTTTGCCGCCAGCGCGAGTTCGCGTTCGTTTTCGGGCAGGACCAGTAATTGGCGGAAAAAATCCACTGGCGTACGGGGTGCCGCCGGGCTGGCTTTGACATCCCACGCTGGTTTTGTCGAGGCGGCACCATTCGTCGTCGAACTGCCGGGCAGTTGCGCTGCGGAAGCACTCGAAGCGATGAGCGCCAAGCCGAGTCCGTGTAACAGAGCGAATTGAAATTGCGAACGCATGATGACACCAATTATTGCAGCGCCTTGAGCAGGTCCGTATCGACCTGGGCCGAAAGCTGGCCAAGCCGGAGAATGGCGTCGAAATCCTGCCAGACCTCCACGTCTTGCGATCCGGCGACCGGTGAAACCGCTGTCAGACTCCGCGCGGTATCAAGACGTCGGGAAATGCGCATCTGCTGCCACGCTGACATCCCGGCGGCCACCAGCACGAATGCGGTGGCCGTGCGGGGCAGCCAGCGCCCGGCTAGAACGGACCACCAAGTTTTTTTCTCAACGGTTCGCGGCGCGTCAGCAAATTCACGATGCACCGCTTGCATGACTTGCGCCGTGAAATTGGAAGCGACCGGCGCATCCGGCAATCGTTGGAGCAATTGAGTCAACTGGCGCTCTTCGTCCCACGCGGCTTGTTCTTCTGGAAGGAGGGACAGATACGCCACCATTTCTTTTTCTTCGAGCGGTGTCAGCCGCCGCTTCCAGGCAATCTCGCGGAGTTGTTGGTAAGCCGATTCGTTCATTTTGTGATCCTTTAATAACCGGGTGGCGATCAAAGTTGCATTCAATTTGGCGACTCGCGCCATGCGCCGGAGTGGAGGTAGGGCTTGAGCTTCTGCTTCAGAGTTTCGCGCGCGCGGTGGATGAGCGATTTGGTTGCCGACAGCGAGCAGCCGAGCACTTCGGTGATTTCCTCGTATGACATTTCCTGTTCGCGAAAGAGGAGGATGGCGGTGCGTTGGTTCTCCGGCAAGCCAGCGAGGGCTTCCTGAATTTTTTGCGTCAACTCATGCTGGAGCATCTCGTCGGGCGGCGAAAAATTCTTTGTGTCTTCATACTGCCGCAACGGCTCGTCTTCGTTGTCGGGGCGCGACGCGTCCATGGATTCGGCGGGATGGCGCGAGCGGCGGCGGAGTTCGTTGAGGCACAGATTGCGCGCGATGGTGAACAGCCACGTCGAAAACTTGGCCGAGACGCGGTAGCGATCCGCGGCTTTGAAGACCTGGATGAAAACTTGTTGCGCCAGATCCTCCGCTTCGGTCAAATCCTGCACGGTGCGATAGGCGAGGTTTATCACCGGCTGCTTGTATTTCTCGACCAATACTTCAAACGCCGCTGCGTCGCCCCGCTGCACACGCAGCATCAGGGCGGCATCGGGATCTGGATTCACGGACATCAAACGCACGCTAACAAAAACCGGCGGCGCGACAAGGTTGCGTTTGAAATGAGCCGCGGGCGCGGGCAACGCTCAACGTTCGGGAGCCGTACGCAGCCGTCCACGCGTGCAATCTTGCGCGACTCCGGGCTTCCGCCTAGTTTCCCGCGATGCCGACCTTGTTGGAAAAAATGGAAGCGGATGCCGCGCGCCGGCTCGTGCTCCCGCCGAATCGCCAGCCCGCCCAGGAACTGGCGCGCTACAAGAATTTTCTGAAAGTGGAGAATCATCGCCTCAAAATTTTCCATCGCGGCGGCGGCGGCGGGCTGGAGGTCTGCCAGGCGCGCGCGGCGATGATGGACGTGCTGTTGCGCTACCTCGCGCAAGCCGTGCAGCGCGACCTTCCGCCGGCCAGGAATTCGGAGAACTGGGCATTGGTCGCCATCGGCGGTTACGGTCGCGGCGAACTCAACCCGCGCAGCGACATCGATTTCATGTTTCTGCACGATGGCAGCCTGGTTTCGCGCGGCGCGCCTCTGCCGTATTTGAAAGCGCTGACCGAGGGGGTTCTCTACACGCTGTGGGACATCGGGCTGAAGGTCGGGCACGCCACGCGCAGCATCGGCGATTGCGTGACCGTCGCGAACAGCGACATGCAGTCCAAAACCTCGCTCATCGAAGCGCGACTGATCACCGGCAATGAGAGCCTCTTCAAGGGCATGCGGCAGATGGTGCGCGAGCGCTGCGTCAAGGGCTTCGAGAAAGCCTACATCGCGGCGCGGCTGGCGGATCAAGCCACGCGCCGGGCCAAGTTCGGCAACTCCGCCTGCATGCAGGAGCCAAATATCAAGAACGGCTGCGGCGGGTTGCGCGATTATCAGAACCTGCTGTGGATGACCTCGTTCAAGTATCGCCTTGGTTCACTGAGCGAGTTGGAGGCGCACGGGCAAATCACCGCCACGGAACGCAAGCAAATGGAGACAGCCTACGATTTCCTGCTGCGCGCACGCACGGAGCTGCACTATCACGTCGATCGGGCCATCGATGTGCTGCCGAAAAGTCTCCAGCCCACCGTCGCGCATCACCTTGGCTATCTGGATCGCTCGCCCATGGCGCGGCTCGAAAAATTCATGCGCGATTTCTACACGCACGCACGGACGATTGACCTGTTCACGCGGACGCTGGAACAACGCCTGGCCTTGCTCAAGCCACAGAAACGATTGCCCTCCTTGCGCGGGCTGTGGCGCGGCCGTGGTCGCAGTGCTAGTGAACAAGGCGTGGACGGCTTCCAAATCCTGGACGGCGAAATTCACGCCGCCTCGCGCCGGGTGTTTCGCGATCAGCCGCGACGGTTGATGCGCGTGTTTCTTTACACCCAACAGCGCGGCCTCAAGCTTCACCCCGAATTGGCGCAATGGATCCGGCAGGAACTGGCGCTCGTCAACCGCGTCTTTCTCGCCGACGAACACGTGCATGAGACGTTCCTCGAAATTCTCAACCAGCGCGGCAACGTGGCCCACGTGCTCCGTGCGATGCACGAAGTCGGACTGCTCGGCAAATTTCTGCCCGAGTTTGGGAAGTTAACCTGTCTCGTGCAGCACGAATTTTATCACCAATACGCCGCCGACGAACACACCTTGATGTGCCTCGAGAAGCTCGACCAGATTCGTGGCGCGGAGAAGCCGCCGTTCAATCACTACACGGAAATTTTCCAAAACATCGAACGGCCGTTCGTGCTCTATCTGGCGCTGCTGCTCCATGATGCCGGCAAGGCCATTCCCGGCCGGCAACACGCCGAGGTCGGCAGTGAATTGGCGGCGCGCGTCGCCCGACGTTTGAAACTTGCGCCGGCCGTCACGGAATCGCTGCGGCTCGTGATCGAGCATCATTTGATGATGGTGCAAATCTCCCAGCGCCGCGATCTGGATGATCCAGCGGTGATTCACAGCTTCGCCGGCAGGCTCAAAACCGCGGAGAACCTCGACTTGCTGACCCTCCACACTTTCGCCGACTCGATGGGCACCAGCGACAAGCTCTGGAACGATTTCAAGGAGACGCTGCTTTGGACGCTGCACCAACGGACCTCGCGCCTGCTGCGTGGCGGAACTGATTTCATTCGCGCGCAGGAAAAACAGCGCGAGCAACTGGCGCAACAAGTTCGCCGGCTCGCCACCAGGAACATCGCCGACGACGAAATCGCCGCCCACCTGAACGGTTTGCCCGCGCGCTACTGCCAGATCCACACCGCCGAACAAGTGACCGAAGATGTCAATCTGGTTCATCGCTTGATGGCCCACTGGCTGGCGGCGGACAGCACCGGACGTGAAGGGGTCGTGAATTGGCATCACGAGCCGAACCGCGGCTACAGCGCCGTCCAAGTCTGCACGTGGGATCTCTCCGGCCTGTTCAGCAAAATCGCCGGGTCACTGACGGCGGCCGGCTTGAACATTCTCAGCGCGCAGATTTTTTCGCGCGAAGATGGCATCATCCTCGATACGTTCTTCGTGCATGACGCGCACACCGGCAAGCTCGCCAACCGCGAGGAGCGGGAGAAATTCGAGCGCCTGCTCCAGACGGCGCTCACCGACAAAGTTGATTTTGCGGCGCTCATCGCGCGACAAACGACCGCGGCGCCGCTCTATCGCCCCCTCGAAGGCGAGCGCATCCCAACGGTCATCCATTTCGATCACGAAACCTCTGCCAGCGCGACCGTCATCGACGTGGAAACTGAAGACCGCGTTGGCCTGCTTTACACGATTTCACATGCGCTTGCGGAACTGGGGCTGGATATTTCACTCGCGAAAATTTCCACGGAGAAAGGCGCCGCCATCGACACGTTCTACGTCACCGAACTTGAGGGCGCAAAAATCGTCGCGCTCGAACGCCTGCAAGCCATTGAGCGCAAACTCCGCGCCGCCGTCGCCGCGTTGGACGCCCGGTGAGTCGAGTTTCAAATTGCGTCCGGTGGCGATGAGGATTGGTAGTGGATAAATTACGATGCTTTGAAGACCGGCTGAACCGCCGACTACGGCGACGCGAGCCGATAAAAGCGCGTTGCGCGACCTCCAGGAATGGGTTCGGAGAATTCGGCGGTTTGTCCGCTCGGCTGGGCGGGCACGTTTTTCAAAATCTGCCAATCGCCGGCGCTCAAAGAATCCCGGTATTGCACTGTGTAGCTTCGATTCGCCTCTGTCTCGAAGTGGAATCGGATCGTTGGCGGCGCGCCTGCGATAATCTCGACCGTTTCGAATTGCAGTTGCGCCGCGCCATTGCTGCCGCTGACGGCCACCGTGATGTCGTCGTGTGCGCTTAACGCGCCGTCGCTCGCGGTCAATCGCAGCACGTACGAGCCAGGCGCGGAAAAACTCGCAGTGGTCGTGACGGCGTTGGCGTTGCCGAAAGTTACGAAGCCAGCGCCCGTCACCTGCAACCATGTCGCGCTTACCTGGCCAGGTGTCAGCGGCAGACCGTCATCCGCGACCGATCCGTTTAACGTGGCACTTGCCGGAAGAACCACGGAGAGATCGCTGCCGGCGTTTACCGTGGGAGGTTGATTCGCCGGCGCGGACAAACCGGACAATTCCAAATCGAAACTGATGTCCGAGCTGCCGACGTTCTGCTGATGGATTTCCACGGCAAAAACATTGCGGCCTTCAATCAGGAGTGCCGGATCGATTTGCTTTTCAAAATAGTTGCTCGTCTCGTCGGCGCCGCTGACCACTTCGCTCGCGAAAGTTTTGGAAGTGATCTCGCCTTCGGGCATGTTGCTGCGAAACACTTCGACGTTGTTCAGGTAAATGACCGCGCCATCGTCGCGGAGCAACCGGATCGTGAGTTGCGTCACGGCGGCGGCGTTGGTCACGGAGAACGCGCGGCGAAAATACGTTGTCACATATTTGTTGGCGCCGTCGGGACCAAAGCTCAGGGTCGTCGCTTCGTCGCCATCACCGTAGCCGAGTTGTGCCGGACCCGAATCCCACTTGGCGTCATCGAAAACTGGCGCGCGCCACGCCGTGCCTTGATCGGAATTGTCGTCCAGATATTTCCAGACGGAACCAGTCGGCACCAGGGTCACTTGCAGCGGAGTGCGCGCAACGCTGATAGTCATCTCATCGTTCGCGGAACGTTCTCCATCGTCAACGGTCAGGCGAAGCCGATACGTCCCGATGCCAGGAAAGCTGGCCGCCGTCTGGCGTTGATTCGGAGAGGCGAAGATAATTTGTCCGGAGCCGCCGACCTGCGTCCATTTGAAAGAAAGCGCGCCCGGCGGATTGGGGAGGCCGTCGTCGCTCGCGCTGCCGGAGACCGTGGTTGTGAATGGAAAAATTGCGGACTGAAAACTCTGATCGGCATCGACGCTGATTTTCGGGCCGCGATTGCCGGTGTTTTCACGACCAGGTGACGCGGGACCGGGACTGGCGCGCCAGTTGATCGGATCGTTGCCGTAAGCTGTCGCATTGATTCGCTCCAACGAAGAGCCCGCTCCGGCGGCCGTCGTTGGCCAGGGCGATTTGTTTTCGTAGCGCACTTCGTCCACGACCGCGAAGGGCACACGCACCACGCCATTCGCGTCCACCGTCGGATCTTCCGGACGTTTCAGTTGCAGCCGCTCGCCGCCGTCTTGCAGATTGCCAGACCACGGGCCGAGCACGGGAACGCTTGCCGGCACATTGTTCCGCGCGCGAAAGATCGCGGGATCACTTCCGACGACGACCAACAATCCACTCGCGGCGATTTCGGCATCCGCCGGAAAACTAAACCCGACGCCTTCGATCTTCCACGTGTTCGTCGGATTCTGCGGATCGACAAGTTTCACCGGACTGGCTGTGATGTTTTTGAGTTCGATGAATTCCTCGTCGCCCGGCAGAGGATGGTAACGAATTTCGTTGAACACAATGGGGCCGACTCGCGGACCTGCGTTCGTCGCGCCCAGCGTGGTGACTTTTTGCGCGGGATATTGAACCTCGCCCGTACTCGTGACGTAGCGGCCAAAGCCGACTCCGTCCGCAGCCGCGCCGAAGCTGAAGCCATCACTGTAGCCGGTGAGTTTGCCGGCGGCATCAGCGGAATAGAGGTAGGCCTCCTCGCCGCTGGCATCGAGCGAGAAGCCGATCGATGGCGCTGGCGGAGAATGGAAATCTTTTTCCGTGAAAACCGCGTAGCCGCCCGCTGGAATAATCGTCCCCGCCGGAATGCGAAATTTTGTTGGCTGTAAACGGTCGTCCGTCAGATACCAGTAGCTGATGTCGGTGGGCGTGATCGTTGGGTTGTGAAGTTCGATGGCATCAAGCTGTGGCGCGTGCGCCCGGCTCAAGACTTCGTTGATCCAAACTGCCGACACATTGGAAGCCGGATCATCCGCGCCAGGCGAACCTCCTTCGCGCGTGCTGGCGCGCCAATTCTCCGGATCGTTCGGATTCGGGTTCAAGTTTGGATTCACCGGCACGAGCGAAAAACCGTTTCCATCCGGCGATTGCGGCCACGGCATTTGATCGCCGTAGGTCAGCGTAACGATCGGCGCGCCGCTGGCATGAACCAGCGCCAGCGTGTCTCCGCCGTTCGACAAATGGCCGCGATAGGCATCGAACACACGCAGGCCGGGATATTTGTTCGTCAGCGCAGCCGGATTGCTCGCCAGCACGACGAATTGGCCCGGTCCAAGTTTTGTTCCATTCGGGAAGGCGTAGCGAATTCCGTTCGTGAAACGCACGCCGCTCAGATCCAACTCCGCCGCCGCGACATTTTTCAATTCGACGAATTCGAGATCGTCGCCCGGAGTCGCGCCGAAGTCCGGCGGGTTGTACATGATTTCCGTGATGAGCAATTCGGTGAAGGTTTGAATGATCGTGAAACTGGCCTCGTTTAGCGCGCTCCAATTGGTGTCGTTTAGGACTCGTGATTTGACCAGGATACTCTCATCGAGGGCAAACGGAGTTGTGTAAGCCAATGCCGTTGGCGAGGCGGCGCCACCCGGCAGGCGCGGATCTGTTCCGTCCAACGTGTAAAAAATCGTCCCTGCCGGTGCCGTCATCGTGAGATTGAAACCGCGGGCGACGTTGCCGCCGTGCTGATTGAACGAGGGCGCGACGACGTTCGGATACAGACGGCGGGACTTGAGTTGACTTAGCACAATTCCAGTACGGCGCGGAAAATAGTTGTTCACGATGTTGTTGACGGCGGCGACCCAATCGGTATCGCGCGTCAACGGACTGGTGGGCCGTTTGGCGTCGCCCCAGCGCGCGGACTCGCCGACGACGGCGCGGTCGATCTCGTTTTTGCGCCGCATGAACCGCTGGGTGCAGACATTGGTGGTCAGCGCGCCGTTGTTGAAAAAATGGCGATGCACGTGATCGGCCACACGCATCCGAAATTCTTCGTTAGCCTGGAGCTTTTGCCAGATCCATTGCGGACTGCTCTGGAGCACCGAGGAATTTCCCGCCGACCAGGGGCCGTTGCGATCCTGATTCACATCGAGCAGCGTGTGCTCGGCATCGTGCGCGAAGAAACGAAAGCCGAATGGACCGTTCCGATTCCGAATTCCGTACCAATTGTTCGGACTGTTGTTGCCCAGGAAATTCGAGATCGGCGCGTCGAGGTTTCCGCCATAAAGAATCACGAGCATGTAATCGATCAGGTTCGGAATATCGACGAGATTTTCGTAGGCGGGATTGGGCGTGCCGTCGGGATTGTTGCCCTGGATTCGCTGGTAGGCGGCGTCATTCGTCAGGCCCGCTTTGGCGAGATTATAGAGCTTCGTCCAGGCGGCCATGTTGCCATCGGTGGCATTGATGGTGTACGGGCCGGCTTCGACTTTGATCACGTCGTAGTCTTCCTTGTTGCCGCCGAAGTAGGTCGCGCCATACGAGGCCTCGGGCCGCTCGCACGTGTTGTAGAGGCCCCAGTACTGGCCGTTGATGTAAAGGTGATAGTAGTTGCCGCGCTCGGCGTCGTAGCCCATGTCCAACTGGGTATCACGCGAGAATTGATCGCGAATGAAAACGCCCTGCGGATCGCCTTGAAAACTCCACGAGTAATTTTGAAACGTGCGCAGATCGATAGCGTCGAACGTGTCCGTTCCCGCGTCGCCAAAGAGCGGAAAATGCAACTTGGCCGCGCCGTATTCCGCGCGAAAGAAAAAACGGAACGCGTGTTTGGGATTGTCGGCTGACCGGCTGAAACCGCCGCGCATCCGGATGCCGGCGTCGATCTGAAATCCTTTGCTGCCGTCCGGATTGATCAGCTCGATCGAGCACGGACGTTCCCACGCAGCGCCATCCTGTCCGGCGTTGGCGTAAATTCCCCGCGTGCGATCAAACAAATCTTCCAGCCTCATCACAATGGAGAAGGACGGAATCGTTTTGAGATCGTTTTTAATCGTCCCGCTGTAGCGCGGATTGTTGACCACATCGGGGTCCATGCCGTAGTCGCGCGTGTTCGGACTCCAACTGGTGGGCCAGCCAGGCGGCGCCACGCCATTCGTGGATTGATGGATTACGTCTTCCAGAAAAATATAGGTGTGTGTGTCGATTTTGGACGGGCCGAAGCCGTCTTTGAACGCCGCCGCGCGCAGCGTGACGGTGGCATTCACCGGAATGGACGCCGTATAAACGATGCCGTTCGTCGGCGACGGCGGCGTGCCGTTCGTGGTGTAACGAATCTCGGCTCCAGCGGTTGCCGTGCTGATCGTCAGGTCAAAAGGCGTGTCGTAAAAACCGCGCGGCTGGCTGAACTTCGTGTCGGCCACGAACCCGCTGAGGCCATCGCCGTTGGCGGTTCCAGGCGTCGGTTTTGAGAAATAAAAATTACCGTTCGTTCCCCGGCCGTACGAAACATCGTCGAATTGCACTGGATAACTCGGCGCAAACTCCGAGGCGATCGTGACGCCATCAGGTTTGACCAGCGCGAGGTAGCCGCCGGATTTTTTCAGACTGAAATTCGCGTGGAGTTCCGCGCCGGACACGGCACGATCTTTGCCGGACGCAAAAACGACGAGATAACCGTTCGCAGCCAGATTAGTCGAAGGCAAACGCCACTTGGCAAGCTGGCTGGCCGCGTCGGTCAGAAACCACCCAGCGAGGTTTACGTCGGTCGCAGCGGGATTGTGCAACTCGATCCAGTCAGAAAAATCTTTATCCGCATCCGCGATCGAATTTTTGTTGCTGGCCAGAAACTCCGAAATGATTGTCTGACCGTGCAAACATAGCGGCAACAGGGAAACTAGGGCGGCCATCGGAACAAATGGGCGCAGGAAAATTTTATTCATGGCTGATTCAAGCTAAGTGGAACCGCCATTGGCATCAAGTCGGCAAGTTCATTTTCACGCGCCCGCGAGCGAGATTGCATTGCGCGCATGGCTCTCCCGAAAAAACAGATTTTTGTAGAGTTCGGATTTTCTATCAGCGCGATTCTGGAATATGGTGCCACTCGGAGAACTCGCTGGTGAAAAATCCTCGCGCCGTCCGTGCGCGATTTCGGATTAACGGGCGGCGGCAGGAGTCGTCTTGAAATCGTTGGTGCCGTGCCGCCGGCCAGCTTCGACAATCAGACGATACGGCACGCCCGCGCTCAAGGGTTCCGCCTTCGCGTCCGGAGTCGTTGGCTTCATGCCCTGGGGATCACGTCCGTAAAGCAGAAAACTAAGCGGAAGACTTTTGCCCGCCAGTTGCCAGAGGATTTTGGGCGGAGAGCCATCCGCTGGAACATCCTGAACACGCAAGGAGGTCAGTATGTAATTCCCGTCGAGACTGAACGTCACGTTAGCCACGCCGCCAGGTGCCTGATCGATTTGGCCCCAGTCGGACAATTGCACCCGCTGCGGCTGGTTCGTGCGCACGACGAGATTGGTGCCGACGGTGATATTTGTCATCTTGAGCACGTCACCTTTTGGCGGAGCGAGGCTCGAAATTATCCGCTGGGTTACTGGCCGGCCGAAGCGGGGTTGGATAAGGCTGGCGCGCACTTGCGACGCGATCTGTATCGGCTCGGGCCGAATCCATTCGGTGAAAAGTAAGACATAGAGCAAGCCCAGTCCGAACAACACTCCACCGAGAATCAAAGCGCGCTTGTTCATGGCAAGTCAGGGAGCTGCAATGGCCACGTTGCGCTCCTCCGCCGACACCGCCCAGAGGTTGATCGGATTGAAACTTTTGCCGTAGCGCAAAAAATCCGTGTGGCCGTCCACCATCGTGTAGTTCGACCCGCCGCCGCGTCCGCTCTTGGCTGAGTTGCCATGCACGTTTTGGTTCAAGCCAGTCAGATCGTCCAACGCGTCAAAATCCATGTGGTATTGCGGTTTGGAACCGGGCCGGTTGTCGCGTTCGCCGAAGGCAACGGTCGCCGATGGTTCGGGAATGTTGCCTTCTTTGATCACGATCTCGCCGTTGCCGAGGCGGCGAAAATTTTCCATGCCGTCCTTGCCCACGATGGTGCGGTAGTAATCGTTGAAGCCGTTGATGAGGTAAGTGCGGGCGGCGGATTCCGCGGGCCGCGCGGCGCCACCGGCCGCCGCGTTCGTGCTTGGCTTGGCCCAGATGTCGGACGGGCACTTCAGGATTTTGAGTTCCGTGTAGTAAGTGCGCAGCGTGGTACACCAGCGGTTCGTCGTGATGCGGGGCGGGAAATAGCCGTTGTTGTCGCCCGCGTACATGTGCAGCGCGAGGCCGAGCTGCTTTTCCTGATTCAAACACGCGATGCGCTGGGCCGAGCCTTTCGCGCGGCTGACGGCAGGCAGAAGCATTGAAGCCAGAATCGAAATGATGCCGATGACGACCAGCAATTCGATCAAAGTGAACCCGGTTTCGGAGCGACCGCACCATCGATTTCGTCGAATCATTTTCATAGCCTACCGGATTGGACACGAACTGCGGCAAAAAGGTTGCAAAATAATTACGCTCGCGCGGCGTTATTGGATCGCTGCCGGATGAAAATTTTTCCGGCCAATTATTGTTTCTGGCGAAATGGAAAACGGCGAGCCAATCGCGCTTCAGGCTGAAAGCCAGGCGGAGCGATCTCAATTGGTTTACCTCACTGGAGCGCACTTGGCAGCCATCTTTCTTCATACTCCTCAGCACTGTGAGTGCCTGCTTCCAAGCATCAACCAGGCCGGGAAACTTTTCTGCGAGGTGTTTCTTCCAGCCGGTCGAGGAGGCGCAGGAGACCATCCAGGATCGTCAGCGGATGCGGCGGGCAGCCGGGAATGTAGAGATCAACCGGCACGACCGCGGCCGCGCCGTTGTTCACTTGCGGATGACCAACGAAGGGGCCGCCCGCAATCGCGCAGGCCCCGACGGCGATGACGATTTTAGGCTCCGGCACCGCGTCGTAGGTTTTTTTCAGCGCCAGTTCCATGCCCTTGCTGACAGGGCCAGTGATTAACAAGCCGTCGGCGTGCCGGGGCGAGGCAACAAACTGAATGCCGAAGCGACCGAGATCCCAGCCAATGGTTCCCAGCACATTGGTATCGGCCTCGCAGGCATTGCAGCCGCCGGCGCTGACCTGCCGCAGACGCAGCGAGCGGCCAAAGAGCTTGCGCAGTTTCTCGTCGAGGGCGGCCGCGAGGCGAACCTGTTCCTTTCCCGACTCGCCGAGCACGAGGTCTTCGCGACGGCGAACGGCCATGCGGTGGTCGCCCGTATGCGTGATGGCATCCTGCGGACATACTTCCACGCAGGCGGCGCAAAAGATGCAACGACCGAGATCGAGTGCGACGGGTTTGCCAGCCGGGCGCGTGATGGCTTCAGTGGGACAGACCGGTACGCAGGCGTTGCAGCCTTCGGTGCATTTGGTGGCATCGACCTTGAGAGCGCCACCATGACGGTCGGGCAGCGCGGGCGCCCGGCCTTTGGGATAAGCCATCGTTTCGCACCCGCGCTTCAGTCGATGGGCAATGGTATCAAGGATGAACATGACGTGTTTGCGGCGTCACAGGTCAAAGCCGCAGTAGGAGAGGTTGAAGCTCTTGTTGCAGATCGGAAAATCCGAGATGGCCGTGCCGCGCAGAGCGAGGGCGAGACCGGTCCAATTGTGGAACGAGGGGTCGATGATCTTGTAGCGGCGAAAGCGACCGGCGCTGTCGGTCAGCGCAACATGGCAGACTTCGCCGCGCCAGCCTTCGACGAGCGCCACGGCGAGGGTGTCGGGCGCGGGAGGCACGAGTTCGCTGCGCAAGTCGCCACCGGCGGGAGCGGCAAGTTGTTCGCGGAGGTACTCTCCGGAGCGCTGGATTTCCAGCGAGCGCACGCGGGCGCGGGCAAAGACATCGCCACTGGGCCAGACGGCGACCGGGGCCTGGGCGAAGCGGTGCCAGCCTGCCGGGTGATCGTAACGCACATCGCGCACCAGGCCGCAGGCGCGCGCCGCCGGGCCGACCAAGCCGATCTCGGCGGCTTGGGCGGGATAGACCGTGCCCACGTTTTCAAACCGCGCGCGAACGGACGCGGCATCCCAGAACCATGCGACGGCCCGCTCGGTGTCGGCGAGGGCGGTCATCAATCGTTCGAGCAATTGCGCCGTGCGTTCGGGCTCAAGGTCGTGACGACATCCGCCAGGGCGCACGAGGCCGCGCCCGAAGCGGTTCCCACAAAGCAGCGCGGTGAGGTTGAGGAAGTCACCGCGGATTTTGCCACACGCCGAGGACGCGGGTAGAAACGCGACATCGTTGGCCAACGCGCCCATGTCGCCGGTGTGGTTGGCCAGACGTTCGAGTTCGAGAGCGATCGCGCGCAGCCATTGCGCGCGCAACGGAGCTTCGGTCCCGGCGAGGGCTTCCATGATCGTCGCGTGCGCAATGGCGTGAGCAATGGTGGTGTCGCCGGCCACCGTTTCCATCTGGCTGATCGTCGCGCGCCCGCACACTGGAAACGGAAGTGGCCCGGTTCGATGATTCCAGCATGCACGGGACCGACGGCGACTTCGTGAACCTCGCGGCCATCCACGCGAAAGAATTCGCCGTTGGCGGGCGCGTTTCCGTTCGTGCGCCGGACAGGCTTGAGCCACGGATGTTTTTCGGGAGTGAGTCCGTGTTGCTCCCAGACTTCGCGCTCGAACAGATGCGCTTGCGGGTGCGTCGTGGTGAGCGACGGGTAACCGCCAGCGAATGGCGTGCTGCGGGCGACGGCGAGCGTGTTGTCGGCATCGAAGGCCAGCACGGCGACCAGGCAGGTGCTTTCGCCTTCCGGCACGCCGAACCACGCGCACAAGCGCGCGCCGCGATTCAACTCACCCATCGTCGCGCGAACAAATTCCGTCGCCGGCCAGGCGGGCACTTCCGCCCAGGGGATGCCGGTGGCGTTGGCCAGAAGGGCAAATGGAGTGGAGGCGCTCATGGGGTTGGAAAAAGTTGTGCGACCGCAGCCGACCAGGCCTCACGCAATGTTGCCGGGCAGAAGAGTCCGAGCCATAAGGACAAGCACAACAGCAGCAGCGGCGGCACGATCACGCCGGCGGTTTCCACAAAGCGTTTGCCGTTCGCCCTCGCCGCTGTGCGCGGGCGCCCGTCCACGATGCCGAAGACCACGCGAGTCAGGCCGAAGAAGGCGAACAGCAGGCAGCCGAGAAACATCGCAATGGCGGCGCCGTGACCGGAAGCAAGCCCGGCGCGCACGATCTGGAGTTCGCTAAAGAATGGACCAAAGGGCGGCAGGGCCGTGACCGCGAACATCCCGGTGACAAAGATCGCCGCTGAACGCGGTGTGAGAATGGACATGCCGCGCACCTCGTCCATGGAAGCAGAGCCGGCGGCGCGGCGGATGTTGCCCGCGCTCAGAAACAGCGCGCCTTTGGTCAGGCCGTTGGTCCACACATGAAACAGGGCCGCCGCCACGCCCGCGCCGCCAAGCGCCGCGCCAAGACTTAGGATGCCCATGTGTTCCACGCTTGAATAGGCGAGCATGCGTTTGAAATCGCGCGTGCCCAACAGGAACAATGCCGCCACCAACATCGAAAACAATCCGATGACCAGCAACGTCCGGTCGGCGATGGCGCCCTCGCCGGCGGCACCGATGACGGCACGCACGCGCAGGATCGCGGTGAACGCCACCGTGGTCACGCCGCCTGCCAGAATCGCGCCAACGATGCCCGGAGCTTCCCCATAAGCGTCAGGCTTCCAGGTGTGCATCGGGGCGAGGCCCATCTTCGTGCCGTAACCCACGAGCAACAACACCCACGCGGTCAAGACCCATGGTCGCGACAACCCGGCGCCCTGCGCGGTTAGCGCGACGAAAGTCAGATCGCCTTCGCCACCACCATGGAGCGAGGCGTAGCCCAGACAGAACGATCCCAGCAGCGACAGTGCGATGCCCGTGCCGCCGACGAGCAAGTACTTCCAGGTGGCCTCAAAGGCGCGCGGCGTGCCGTTGAAGTGCAGGAGCGGCACCGCCGCGAGCGTGACCGCCTCGGTCGCAATCCACAGCAGACCCAGATGCCGGGCCTGATGTCCGGCGCTCAACAAGCCGAGCACCGCCAGCAGCAAGGCGACAAACACGCGATTGGGCCGTTCCGACCGCACCTTGAGATAAGACACCCCGTAGGCCGCGCAGACGAGGAACAACAGAGACACCGCCGGCAATACCGCCCGTGCCAGCGGATCGAATCCCAACCAGGCGGTGGGCGCGACCGTCGGTGGATCCACGAAAAGCCAGAGCGTCAGCACTGCATGCACGAGTCCGACCGCCGGCAGCAGCCAGGGCCGGGTGCGGTTGCCCGGCCATACGGCTGCCAGCGCCGCTCCCACCAATGGCACGATGATGAGGAAGGCGTTCATTCGCGGAGGGTGGTGAGTTTGCGGGTGTCGAGCGAATCGAAAGCGCGTTGGATGCGATCGACGATGATGCCGATGACGAACACGCCCACGGTGACATCCAGCAGTATGCCCGACTCCACCAGCAACGGCGTCGAGTGGATGAGCAGCAGGCCAAACAGGTAGATGCCGTTCTCCAGAATCAGATAACCGCAAACCTGCGAGATCGCCTTGGCCCGGCCAATGAGCAAAATGAAACCGGTCAACATCGAGGCGATCGCGCCCGGCACCAGAAGCGTTCCGGCGTGCTCCGGCAACAACGGCAAGCCCCGTGCCAGCGCCACCGCGGCAATCGTGCCGCCGGCTCCGAGCAGCAGTGACGGGACGTAGCTGATGAACGGCGCCATCTCGCGCTCGACGTTGGCGGCCCGCATCGCCCGTCGCAGCAGACCGGGAATGACCAATCCCTTGCCCACCATCGTCGCCAGCGCGACCAACACCACCCGCCAGTCGAAGGTGTCGTGCTCCAACAGCAGCGGCATCACTCCCAGCAACACGCCTTGTAGAGAAACCGCGCGGATAAGCGATGGCAGCCGACTGCTCCCCAACGCGAGCAGATTCAATCCCATCGCCAGGCCGATAAACAGGTTCAAAGTCCCGCCGCTCATTTGGCACCGCCTTTCCAAGCCACCAGCAACGCGAACAAGCACAGCAGAAATGCCGTCGTAAGCAGCAACGGCACGCGACGAAACGCCAGTCGGGCCAGCCATGATTCAACCAGCCCCACGCCAACCGTCACGGCCAGGACGCCCGCCACCAATGCACCGGCCGCGGCAGGAGCCGATAATGCCCCCAGCGGCAGCACCGCCTGGATCAGCAGCACGGCAAAGAGCAGGAGCTTGACGGAAGCGCCGTGCAAGATGGCGGCAAGCGGCGGCCCGCTGTGATCGAGAACCATGACTTCGTGAATCATCGTCAACTCCAGGTGCGTGTTGGGATCGTCGAATGGCACGCGACAATTCTCTGCCAGCAGCACGGTGAACAATCCTGCGGCCAGCAGCACCGCGCCGGCTCCCGCCGAGGGCGACAGCATCGTGACCAATGAAACGCTGCCCGTCTGGACGCTCAGTGATAACACCGCCGTCACGATGGCCGCTTCGGCCAGCACCGCATAACTGACCTCGCGCGCCGCGCCCATGCCTTCGAAGGCCGAGCCGGTTTCCATCGCAGCCCACGCGGTGCAAAACCGCGCCAACGCCAGCAGGTAAATCAGCAGCAGCACATCGCCCCGAAAACTCAGCGCCGTGCCTCCCGGACCGAGCGGCATCAACATTGCCGCTCCGAGCAGCGCCACCCAGGCCACCGCCGGACCGGCAATGAAACCCGGTGACGCGAGCGTGCTCAACACCACGCCTTTGCGCCACAGCTTGGCGAGATCGTAGTAGAGCTGAAGCACCGGCGGCCCCCGACGACCTGCCACCCACGCTTTCACCTTGTTGATGATGCCCGGCAGCAGTGGTGCGAGCAGCAGCCACACTGCGAGGCGGAGAATCACGGCGAGAATCAAGTTCATGGTGCGCCTCCCAGCAACACGAGGACTCCCAGGGCGATCAACCCGGCCACCACATAGAGGATATAGAACTGCAAACGTCCGTGCTGCAACTGACGCACTGTTGTGGACACGCGCATGATGGCCGCGCTGACCGGGCCGATGATTCGCTCCAGGACGGTTTCGGGCACACGTTCCAGGCGGAGGGCCTCCTCCGGAAAGTGACCGCGTGGTCTTCGTATTTTACGCTCCGGTTGCAGGATCCAGCGAAACCAGCCGGAGACGATTCCCGCAAACGACGCGCTCACGTATTGCATCCGCGCGTACGGCGTCGCGTAACCGCAGTCCCACGTCATGCCGCGACGCAAACCGTTGGTGTGCGCCTTCCGCCACAGCCACGCGGCTGCCGCCAAAATTAAAACCGCCAGCGCCACATGAACCGAACCCAGTGCGACCAATGGCGCGGGTGTTTCCTCCGCACCCCACCCTGGACACCAGCTTCCCGCCGCACGTCGAATTGCCGGCCAAAATAAAATCGGTGCCAGCCCGATTCCCACGCACACGCCTGCCAGCATCAGCATCGGCGCGCGCATTCCCATTCCGCATTCGTGCGCGTGGGCTGCGGCCTGCGTGCGAGGTGCGCCCAGGAAAATCATTGCGCTCGCCTTCGCAAAACTCGCCATTGCCATCGCCCCGGCCATGGCGAGCATGATCGCCGCCGGCAAGGCGGCCCACGCCGAAGGCCCCTTGCTCGTGACCGCGTCGAAGAGTCCGAGATACACCAGCCATTCGCTAACGAAACCATTGAGTGGTGGCAGCCCCGAAACGGCAAGGGAGCCGAGGGCGAATAGCCCGGCCGTCCACGGCATCGTGCGCCACAGTCCGCCCAGCCGGCTCATCTCGCGCGTGCCTGTGGCGTGCAGCACGGAACCAGCACCGAAGAATAATAGTGCCTTGAACGCGCCGTGACTCCACACGTGCAACAGTGCCCCGGCGAGCGCCAACCGGCCCCATACGGCGTCGCCATGGGTCAACGCGAGCAACGCTGCCCCGAGGCCGACCAGGATGATGCCGATATTCTCCACCGAGCAATATGCCAGCAGCCGCTTGAAATCATTTTGCGCGAAAGCGAACGCAATCCCGAGGAGAGCGCTCGTCGCGCCGAGGCCGATTACCACCCAACCCGCCGCCGCCGGAACCGGCAGCCAGCCGCTGAAACGCACAATGCCGTAGATCCCCATCTTGATCGCGACCCCCGACATGATGGCCGAGACATGACTTGGCGCGTTGGCGTGCGCCGAAGGCAGCCAGATGTGCAGGGGAAACACACCGGCCTTGACGCCGAAACCGGCAAGCACCAGCCAAAACAGCGACGAGAGGTCCGCGCGCTCGCGCATCGGACCGGGGAGGTCCCAGCTTCCCGTGCGCGCCGCCAGCAGGGAGAAGAACGCGAAGAGGGCCATCGTGCCGGCGTGCGAAGCTGCCAGATACAACCAGCCCGCCGCGCGCACTTCGCGCCGCTGCCGGTCGAGCGTGATGAGAAAGAACGCACAGATCGCGAACAGCTCCCACACGATGAGGAAGTGCAGCCCGTTGGAAACCGTCAGCACGAGACCCATGCTCAATACCAGCGCGCTCCACCAAACCCGGCCTCGTGGCGCGGAAGCAGGGTAATGCTTTTCCGGCCAGTACTCGCGCGCATACACAGCTCCGGCGCCGCCGACGACGCACAACAGCGCGAGGAACAGCGCGCTCACTCCATCAAGCCGCAGGTGAACGAGTTCGTCGCCCAGGGAAAACCCGCTTCGCCATTCCCAATCTGCCGCCCCCAGCAACACCATTAGCGCCGCGCCAAACCCGGCCGTCGTGCCGGCCACGGTCAGGGCAAGCCACAAGCGCGACATCCGTACGCCCACGACGATCCCGGTCACCAACGCGGCAAAAGCGAACAGCAAGAGCGGTCCCGGCATCACGACTTTCCCCCCGGCTTGAGTGCGTCGGCCGACGTGGCATCCACGGTGTCAACCGCCTGGAGGATCTCGTCGTCCTTCGCCCCCTTCGCCACCAGCTCACGCAAAGGCCCGCGGACAAGACTTCGGCTGAGACGTCCGAGCAGATCGAGGTGCGCGCGCGGCGAAGGCGCGATGAAGAAACACAGCCGGGTGATTGGCACGCCGTCTGGTATCGCATCGACCAGCGGCAGCGCGTCGCGCAGGAGCAGCAACGCCACCGTGCCGGAATCGCGTCCGAGCGTGACGCGCGCGCTGGGATGCGGCAGGGCGAAGCCGCCGCCGACCGGTGCCATGGTCACGCCTCCTTTCGCCCTGAGCCGCTGGCCGAGTAGTTGCCGAACGGGCGGTGTCGCTCCGGGCAACGCGGTCACGATGCGCTCGAATACGGCCGGCACATCCACGGCCAATACATCCCGCCAGATGCCACCTGTGCGCAGCAACGGCCCAATCCGCAAACTGGTCCCGAGTGCGGGGGTCACGGGGGCCAAAAAGCCGGCCTTCGCTGCGAGACCGCGCCTGGCCGCCCATTCCGCCACCTGGGCGCGATCAAACAACAGCCGTCCTCGATCCGGTGTGTGCGGCAAGCCCTCATCGCGGATCCAGCCCTCCACGACAGTCTCCGAGACTCCGAAGGATTCGGCAATTTGGATGAGGTTCAGATACATGGTGGATTTACGCTCAATGGCCGGCTCCGAACAGGACCAACACAGCCAGCGCGGCAAGACCGACCAGCAAATAGAACAGGTAGGATTGAACCCGGCCGTGCTGAAGGCTCCGCACCGTTGTTGACACGCGCATCACCACGCCGCCTGCCGGTTCCACAATTCGGTCGAGCACGGCCTCCGGGGTGTGCTCGGCAAAGCTCGCGCCGACCGGCAACGTGGCTTCAGGCCGATGCTCATGACGCTCGGGTCGTAGAACAAACGCAAACCATTCAGTGATGATGTCAGCAAAGGAGCCTGCCGTGTATTGCATACGGGGTGTCGGAGTCGCATAACCGCAATCCCACGTCAACGCGCGGCTAAGTCCGTGCCGATAAGCCTGCCGCCAGAGGAACCAAACCGCCAGCGCCGCCAGCACCGCCAGCGCGACGTGAGCCAAGCCGAGCGAGAACAACGGCGCGGGCAATTCCGCGCGGACCCATGCCGGACGCCACGTCGCCACCGCGCGCGACACTGCCGGCCAGAACACCACGGGGGCAAGACCCATCGCCACGCACGCGCCCGCCAGCAGGAGCATCGCACCGCGCATGGGCGTTCCACATTCGTGCGCGTGTGTTGCCGCAGGTGAACGCGGGGTCCCGAGAAAGACCACGCCGCACGCTTTCACAAAACAGGCCAGGGCGAGCGCTCCCGTGACACCCAGCAGAATGGCCGACGGAATGGCGGCCCAAGCCGAAGGCCCGCGCGAGATCGTGGCGTCGAACAGGCCGAGAAACACCAGCCATTCGCTGACGAAGCCGTTGAGTGGCGGCAGTCCGGAAATCGCCGCGGCGCCCAACGCAAACAGCCCGGCGGTCCATGGCATCGTCCGCCAGAGCCCCCCCAATTGGCTCATCTCCCGCGTGCCGGTCGCGTGTAGCACCGACCCGGCTCCGAAAAACAAAAGCGCCTTGAACAAACCGTGGTTCCACACGTGCAACAGCCCGCCCGCCAGCGCCAGGGCACCCCAAGCCGGGTCGCCCTGTTCCACTGCGACCAACGCAAACCCGAGGCCAATCAGAATGATGCCGATGTTTTCGACGCTATGATAGGCGAGCAGACGTTTGAGATCATGTTGTCCCAGCGCGAACGCCACGCCCAGCACTGCGCTGGCCACGCCGAGCCCCGCCACCACCCAGCCCGCGCCCAAGGGCACAGGCAGCCAGCCGCTGAATCGCACGAGCCCGTAGATGCCAATTTTGATGGTCACGCCCGACAGCATGGCGGAGACATGGCTGGGGGCGCTGGCGTGCGCTGACGGAAGCCAGATGTGCAATGGGAACACGCCCGCCTTCATCCCAAAACCGAACAGCGCCAGCCAGAACAGCGGGGCCAAGTCCGCGTGTTCGCGCATCGGACCAAGCTCCCAGCTTCCCGTGCGCGCGGCCAGCATGGTGAAAAAGGCAAAGAGGGCGAGCACGGCCGCGTGGGAAGCCCCCAGGTAAAGCCAGCCCGCCGCGCGCACCTCGGGCCGGCGACGATCCAGCGTAATCAGAAAAAACGCGCTCAGCGTGAACAGCTCCCACGCGATGAGAAAGTGAAGCCCATTGGAGGCGAGGAGCACGACGCCGAGACTTAGCATCAGCGCAGCCCACCACACACGACCGGATCGGGCGGAGCGCGGGTGCCCTGCGTCGTTCCAATATTCGCACCCGTAGACCGCGCCCGCTCCGCCGATGACGCAGAGCAATGCGAGAAAGAAAGCGCTGATGGCATCCAGGTGGAAGTGCAGCCTTTCGCCGCCCAGCAGGAAAGCACTACGCCAATCCCAGACGTCCCCACTGCCCAGCACCAGCACGGCCGAAGCCAGTGCCGAGATGGTGCTTACCAGCATGGCCGTCAGCCAAAGCTGCGGCACACGCGCTCCAGCGAGAATGCTTGTAAGCATCGCCACGCTAGTAATGGTGAGCAGAAGTTCGGTCATGTTAACTTTCGCGCCGGGCAAGGTAATATCACGTTGTGAAGATAAAAGGGCTCAAATTGGTTTCTCTTGTGCGCGACTGTGTGAACTGGGCTTTCATGTTGCCGCTGGCTAGTGTAGTGGCTGACGCGACTTGCGACAATGAGCGATTTCCGCCGACCAAGAAAACCCGGAGTTGTCGGGCCACGATCAGTTGCTGATTCGCCGCATTTGGCAAGAGACGCTTTCTAAGTGGAAGCAGCATCGCCAGGTTCTTTTTACGATAAAGAAAGAATTACGACGCCTGGCGAAGGATGAAATGTAAACGCGTAAAAGCCGCGCAAGCCCCCACAGAGTTTGACTTGGAAACTACAGATGAACCCGGCAAGCGAAAGGCAGAGCTGTCATGATTGTGTTCACCATCGGCGAATATGAAACTGCCGAATGACTTCAACTCCTATCTGCGTCCATCCACGTTTATCAGCGGTTCAACTGCGGCTTTCAAGTTTAGTGAGCGCAAGCGCGTCATCGCTTGATCTCGGAGATGATGATGCGGAATTTGCCGGCCCACGTGCGGTCGATGTGCTCCACGACTTCGACGGTGACGGCGGCATCGCCCACTCGCTGCTTCAAATCGGCGCGCAGTTTGTCGGCGTCCGTCTGGCTCCAGCCGGCGCTGGGCACCACGCGCACGCAGTAGGCGTCGTAGGATTTTTGGACGATCTGTCCTTCCTTTATGTGCAGGTCGGAACCAAAGATGCCGTCGATTTGCACCAGCCGGCGGCCGTCTTTCGTCACCAGCACATCGTCGGCGCGGCCCAACAGATCCGCGAGCACCGGCAAGGTTCTTCCGCAGGAACAAGGCTTGGGATCGGCCGGAAGCGACGCGGTGTCACGCGTGTCGTAGCGGATGAGCGGCATGTCAAAATTGAGCAGGCCTGTCGTGATGATGCGCCCGGGCGTGCCGGCGGGCACAGGGCGATAATCATCATCGAGGATTTCGACGTGGCCCACGTCCGGCCAGAGATGCAGGCAGCCCGCTTCGCATTCGCCGGCCGCGGCGGCGGCTTCGCTCATGCCGTAGGTTTCCCGCACGGGACAGCCGAAACCTTCCTCCATGATTTTGCGCTGGCGGGCGGTGACTTGTTCGCCATTGGTGATGACGACATCGAGTTGGAGTTTTTCCTTCGCTTCGAGCGCGGCCTGCGCAAGGAACACGAGGCTGTTGGTGTAGCCAAGCAGGTATTTCAATCGATGCTTTTTGATCGCTTGCAAATACGCCGCGCTCGACCACGGCGCGACGTGGAGCGCGGAGAGATAAAGCTGATTCAGGCCGGCGTTCCAAACCCAGAAGGGCGGTGATTTGGTTTCGAGCGGAACGACGCGTTGCGCGCCGACGATGCCCCAGCGATCACGGCGGCTCACGCCATACCAACCGCGCGTGCGCGCCTCGTAGAGCGCGTACCAGGCGCGCGTGGTGTCGCGGCTTTGCCAGAGATCGACGGGTGTGCCAGTCGTGCCGCTGGTGTGTTCGCAAACCATTTTGGCTTTGTCACAATCATCGGCGACGAATGACGCGGTCTCGTGTCGCAGCGTCTCCTTCTGCAGCACGGGCCAATTCGCCAGGACTTCAAACGAAGCCGCGTCGCCGTTCTCGCGGCGCTCGCGCCAATACTGGCGGTAGTACGGCACGCGCATGGCCGCGCGGGTGAGCAGGCGGGCGAGTTGCTCGGACTCCCAACGCTGCCATTGTGCGGGTGTCCAGTTTTCGCGTTCCCGCGCTTGCGCGGCGAGGCGGTCAGTTTCCGCACCATAGCGCCACCGGCGCAGGCGGTAGCCGTGCCACGACGCGGCCAACGACCGCAAGGGCGCGGGCAGCGCGTGATAAATTTTCATCAAGGCACTACTCATGGGCGGATGGGTGAGTCATTGCCGGCGCAGGTGAACTTACCCGGTCTTCTTTTTGTCGTCAGTTGAAACCGAATTTTCATCGTTGCCTACGGCGGCGTTGGCGCGGGGGGTTCTTTTCCGCTCAGGAGCAGCGGGCGAAGTTGCGCTGACAGGAGCGAAGTGAACACCGGCGCCGCGGCCAGTTTCAAGTGAATCGGATCGCGAAAAGATTCCCTCGCAAATTCGTGCTCCGCGGCGGGAATTAAAATCGGCACGCCGCACTCGCGCGCGGAAGCAAGCACTGCTGCTCCGTACTTGTCTTTCTCCCGGGTGGGCGCCAGCCAGATGATGAGTTGCGCGCCATGCGCCGCGCACAAGTCCCGCAGCTCGCTCAACTGCGCGCGGGCGCGGGCGGACACGTCAGGCGCCACGCGGTTGGAAGTCGGCCGCTGCGTCAAACTCCGCGCAAACCCCTCGAAGCGGGGCAGTATCCACGTCATGACGCGTTTGTAAACCTCCTCGCGACAGCCATAGAACGCGCTGGCTTTGGCCAGCGTCATGGCGCTGAAGCTTGTGGCATCGGCGCTGGTGCGAGCGGCGGCGGCGAAAAGATCCCGCCGGTCGAGGATGTAATGCGCAAAAAAATGTCCGCGCACGCGGGGAGAAACAAAATGCCCGCCCGTGGCGCCGAGCACGACGAAACGCGGGCGGCTGCCGGCGCGAAAAAGCCGGCGCAGACCAAAATACCAATCCAAATAATTCGTGTCATCCACCGCCCAGCGTGCGACTTCGCATTCCGGCCCGAGTTGTTCGACAAAACGGCGCAGGTCAATGTCGAAAAACGTGAGCGAGTTGCCCAAAAGCAACACCGGCACCGGTTGGTTCGCCGGCTTTGCGGCCAGCGCGGCGGCGCGATCCAATTCGTCGTAAAACCGCCGCATGTTCTGGTTCACGAACGGCACGCCAAAGCGGGCGGCCAGTTCGACCGCCAGCGCGACGAGCACGACGAGCAAAAGCAAGAACCAGATGGCCCGGCGAGCGGGCGCATCTTCAAAATTGGAAGTAGATGAATGCACTGGGTTCAGTCGCCGCGAAAATCAGCACCGCCAGCAACAGACACGCGGCGAAAATCGCGCGCCGGCGATAACTCAACGCCCCGCCAAATGGCTTGAGTTTTTCAAACGGATATTCCTCCTGAAAACGCTCAAGCCGGAGATCGAGCAAAAAAAGCGGCACCGTGAAAATCGCGAGGAACTGGAGCGCGATCCAGTACTGTGGCAGCCAGGTTGGCCGCGCCAGGCCTTGAAGAAACCGGAACGCCTCGTTCACCGAGGTGGCTCGAAAGAAAATCCAGCCCAGACAAACGAAGTGGAACACCGCGATGCGCGCCAGCCAGCGCTTAAGCGTGGAAAATGACGTCGCGGCGTTTTCGCGCGCCGAAGTTTCCGGCTGGAAACCCAGCCAGCGCGCGACCGCGAGGCCGGCCCCGTGCAGCGCGCCCCAGATGACAAACGTCCAGTTGGCTCCGTGCCACAAGCCGCCCAGCAGCATCGTCAGGAAAAGATTTCGTTGCGTATTGGCCTCACCATGCCGGTTGCCGCCGAGTGGGATATAGAGATAATCCCGCAGCCACGTGCTCAGGCTGATGTGCCAGCGCCGCCAGAGATCGGAGAGGCTCGTTGCCAGATAGGGCTGGCGGAAGTTGACCATGAAATGAAAGCCGAGCAGTTGTGCGCTGCCGCGCGCGATGTCGCTGTAGCCACTGAAGTCGCCGTAGATTTGCCACGCGAACGCGTACGTACCGAGCAGCACAAGCGGCAGATTCAACTCGCCGAGATTGCCGTTGAAAACACCGTTGGCCAGCAGCGCGCAATTGTCCGCGACAACGCATTTGCGGAACAAGCCGGTGACGATGAGCATCAGTCCGTCGAACACGCGCCCCGCGTCGAACGTGCGCGGCGATTGCGTCTGCGGCAAAAGGTGCGCCGGCCGCTGAATCGGCCCGGCCACCAGGTGCGGAAAAAAGCTGATGAACAAGGCGTAGTCAAGGAGCGAACGCGCCGGCTCCATTTTGCGATGATAAACATCCACGATGTAGGCGACGGCCTGGAACGTGTAAAACGAAATGCCCGCCGGCAGGACGATGCGCAGCACCGGTGCCAGTCGTTCGGCATGGCCGAACCACCCGGCGACGTGGCTGAAGGAGTCGATGAAGAAATTGAAGTACTTGAACGCGCCGAGAAATCCGAAGTTCATCACCAGCGAGACGACGAGGAACAGCCGGCGTTTCCGCGCGTCGGACGATTTGGCAATCTGCGCGGCCAGAAAATAATCCACGAGCGTGGAGCCGCCCATGAGGAACAGAAAGCGCCAGTTCCACCAACCGTAGAAAAAATAACTGGCCGCCACGAGCAGGACGTTCTGCGCCCGCCACTGGAGCCGCCAGTAGGCCAGCGTAATGAGCGTCAGAAAGACAAAATAAACCGGCGTGTCGAAATACATGCGTCAGCAAGACCGCGCCAGTAACAACCAGCGCGAGAAAGTTGGCGAAACATTTTCGGCGTTCATGGCGCGGCTGAACTTTGCCCGCGCGTGAGGCGGCTGAATTTTTTGTTTCCTCCCGACCTCAACACCACAAAATCGATCAGGCCGCGCAGAAAGCCGTAGCCGTAGCCAACATGATAGGCAATGAAGACGAGCGGCATCACGGGCAGAAATGACATCGTGGCGGCGCTGCGGGCGCAGGTTGAAATCGTGGCCACCAGATTCGCCAGCGTGTAAGTTCCGAGCAATACCACCAACGCCCAGCGTGCCCACGCAGAAAAAATGGAAGCCAGCGCCAGAAGAATCAACGAGCCGACAAAGCCGCCGGGAACCAGATGCCGGATGGACGCCGGTAATTTGTGTTTCTGGATGACGCGCACTTTCCAGTAACCGTATTGCGCGTATTGCCGAAAGAGCGCGCTCACCGATGCGCGCGGAAAATATGTCGATTTGATCGCGGTCGATTGCCAGAGCTTGCCGCCTGCCCGGCTGAGGCGCAGGCAAAGTTCATCATCCTGGTTGCGCACCAGTTCGTCGTCAAAACCGCCGATGCGCTCCAGTGTTGTTTTGCGCCAGCAGCCGAGATAAACGGAATCCACCTCGCCCTCATAAGCAACGGAATGCGAACCCGCGCCACCCGACGCAAACCGGGAATGAAACGCGAGTGCGATGGCTTTTTGCAGCCAGCTTCGCCCAGTGGCAACCCACGCGCCGCCGACGTTGTCCGCGCCCGTCTCACCGAGCACGCGTACGCATTGGCGCACGTAGTCGGGTGCGTATTCGGTGTGCGCGTCCATGCGGATAATAATTTCGCCGCGCGCCGCGCGCAGTGCCGCGTTCAGACCAGTGGGCACGATGCGGTTGGGATTGTCGATGAGCCGCACGCGCGCATCCGTGCGCGCGAACTCCGTGATCCGCGCGCGCGTGCCGTCATCGCTCATGCCGTCGGCGATGAGCACTTCCAGGCGGGCCATTGGATAATCCTGCGCGGCGACAGCACGCAGGCATGGCTCGATGTGGCCGGCCTCGTTGCGTACGGGCATGATAACGCTCACCAGCGGAGGCTCGGCGATGGCGGATGCTTGGGTCGAAGCACGCTGGCTCATGGTTTCCTTGCCACGATTCGCAACGACATCGAACAAATTTCTTCGGGACTAAATCGGGCAAAATCCGAATGCAGTGCCAAGCGCGGCAATTGTTCGGCGGCAGCAGCGTTCAGTCGAGATTCCCAATGCACAATTTCAAAACCGGCGTCCTCGATGAGTTGGCGGTAACTCGGAGCGCGCAGCCGGTTCTGATAACAGAAGCTCGTGTTGCACCGGGCAAACTCGGTTTCGGAAAAAGTAAGGAAGTTGATGGGCGAGATCGAATCGTCATCGTGCTCGAAGTGGTCGGACGGATCGATGACATGGAGCATCCAGCCGCCCGGTTTGAGGATGCGGCGCGCCTCGTCAAAAATCCGGCGAATCTGCACGGCTGGCACGTGTTCGAGCACGTTGTTGGAAAAGACCAAATCCATCGAACCGTCCGCGTGCTGCGTCGCTCCCGCGTCCGCCGGGGCGTGATAGGAGATCTCGAATTCACGCAGTAATTCCGCTGCGGAGGCACGCGATCCGATCAACTCGCGCAAGCGCGCGCCACGCTCCGCGCGCAGCGTGAACGGCCGGTGGCTTTTGAGCGACGCGGGATCGGCGCACAACTTTGCGAGCTCCGCCATCGCCTTCTGCATCAATTTCGCGTCGAGCAAATTTGTCAGATCGTACGTGTGGCAGGCGCGCAGGCCGTTCAGCCAGAACACGACTGGAACAATCAAAGCCCAGCCGGAACCGATCTCCACGCCGTTGAGATCACCGACCGATTGCCCGGCTTTGGCGAATGTCTGGAGCAGGCGAATGCCTTGCTCGACGTTGGACTTGAGTTGCGAATCGCCACGGCTGCCGTTCAACTGCTGGCATAGCGCATAGGCCGCGCGACCGCCGGGAACTTTTTCCAGCGTGCGCTGAATCTGAACTTTCGTTTTCCAATTCATGCTTTGATGGCGCAACTTGCCGGCTGCGTTTGCTCGTCCGGCGATATTATCGAGACGCCGCAGCGGGCCCAAAATTTTTGTTTTCGGTGAACCCGGCTGCCGCCGTGAGTGTATGATAGTATCGGCTCGCTTGGAAAGTCCTTGATGCGCGGCGACGGCGCGAAAAATTTCCGTCGCTCACCGAAGTCCCCGCAGATAAAGCCTGGCACCGCCCACGTTCGCGGGAATCACTTCATCGGCGACGGCACGCCACGCCCGGCCATCGGCGGAAATTTGCAATGACGGCTCGCTGTGAATCCGGAACGGAACCGTCGCCGCCACTTCGTGAGCAAAACCATCCTCGAGTTTCACGCGCGTCAGTGACACGCGCGTGGGCAGCGTAACTTCCACACCGGGGCCGGCCTCCAATGCGAACACGCGCCCGTTGTCCGCCAAAAAATCTGCGGGCGTGGCAGGCGCATCCAAAACCAATTGCGGATCGGATTTGCTGACGCGCCAGGATTTTGAACGGTCGCCGTTCATGATCCAGACGCCCGGTTCAAGCCGCACTTTCTTCAAGCGCGTCTCAAGCACGGCGCCAGTTTCGTTTTTGGCGCTCGCCACATTGGTCACGCTCGTGCGCGCGATTTCCAAACTTTTCCGCAGCGTCAGCACAGTGAGGCCGTTTTCGTTGCGCGCCTCGGCGATTTCGTAATTCGTGCGATGTCTCCGATCCCCGATCTCGACAAATTCTCCGCCCAACGCTTCGGCCGGCAGCGCTCGATCCAGCGTGAGTTGGCCCGAGGCAAAATCAATCTTCGTCACTTTGGCCTGGAGAATCGGAGCGGTGACCGTGAGCGACCAGTTCAATCGTTTTAGCCATGTCCCGCCCGTCAGCGCGGCGCGCACCAGTCCGTCTTCATCCGTCGAAATGAAAGCGAACTCGGCGGCCAGTTCGGTGTCCTTGCCGGTGAGCACGCGTTTGCGATCCGGTCGGCCGTCGGCGAAACAAAGATCCGTGCGACCGGACGCGGTTTTGATTTCAACCGCAACCGCGCGCGCGGCGTCCGTTTCATTGGGCCTCACCGCCACGCTCCGTCGTTCGCGAATGAACGGCGTCCCTGCGTACGGTTCGATGATGGCGGCGAAAGCGGACTCCATTTTTTCGGTTGCGTTCGCGGGCTGGCGTTTTTTGACGAACAGGCAACGGCCGGCGTAGTGAGGAAATTCGGGATTTATTTTAGCGCCGTCGTTTTGATCGATGGCGATGCCGTGGAGGACGCGCTGACCGCGCGTGTCGAACAAGTGGAGACGGGTAAATTTTCTCGCGTCTGTCAGCGCGCCACCACCTTGTGCCATGCGCTTCTCCGCGCCGCGTGCGAGCCGCCATGTCGCTTGCAGAATCCCTTCCGGCGCGTCGGCGATCCATTCGGCTGCGTTGGTGTCAAAGTTTTTCCCCATGAATTCGGGACGCGACCAGCGGAAGTCGCGCAAATAGCCAGCCTCGGAGTCGGATCTTTCCAACTGCTCCCGTTCCGGCGTGCCGGAGCGCGGCAGCGGATGCGGGTTGACGACATTTACGTCGAAGTTCAAATCATCCACACAACCGTGAAAGCAATAGGTGTGGAGTTTCCCACCGACGACGCGGAAGACATCGAAGACGTACGAATTGGCTTGATCAGGAGAACTCGCGGAGCCGCCGGCAGCGTCCACGTCGATGAGCGCAACCTGCCGGCGCATCGAACCGGGCTTGCGCGGAATGGCCTCGGCTTGCAAATACTGGACGCCAGGCAAATTCGCGAGGTTGCGAACCCACGACTGGCCGAGCAAATCGTCGCTGTCGATCTGGACGACGTTGTGAACCTGGCTCGCAAGGTGACTTGGTTTGCCGTAGCCGCTGCGCTGCCCGAGGTCGCCGCTCATGATCAAGCCGTGCGCCCAAACACGCAGGTCGAGGGTGTCGAAATGTTGATGGCCGTAGCCCTGCCCAACGCGCACCGCGACGGCGCGATGCAAACGCGGGTCTGATTGGCCAACGCCGCTTTCGAGAATTCCCGACCAGTCGCTTAGAACGCGCGACGTTTTCCCGAGGATGGGATCGGCGATCGACTTCGCCGCGGCTTCGATGGCGTGCCATTCTTCGTCGGTTTGAATGGTGCGCCCGTTTTTGTTAACGAGCAGCCAGGCGAATTTCGGATCGCGGGTCCATTGCCAGCCGAGCGCGGCATTGGCCGCCGGCGCGGTGCGCTCACTGTAGGAGATCGAAGGCCCGCCCACATCGCCGATGCCCAATGCCCATTGTCCGGCGACCGTTGATTCCAGCGGATAATAGCAACCGGCAATTGCGCCGGGAGAGCGGTTCAACTCGAGCGCGTATTTGGGATCGCCACCGGCACGCAGGTAAAATTCCAACGCACGCCCGATGGTAACGGCCGCCCCACCTCCCATCGTGTAGAAGCTCGAACCAATCGGCGAACTGCCGTCGCGTTGCGTGTTCAATGAAAGAATGTCGAGCAACGGCTGGTGGCCGTGCGGATAATAATAAATGTTCGTCCAGGCGTAATTCATCCACGGCGCAGAGATGGCGGCGTTGGCCTGCACGGCGGCGAGCGTGATCAAAATGTCGGCGGTGTCGTTGTCATAGTAGTAGCGGTCGTACAAAACATTCTTCGCGAGATACTGGACCAGGTGCGTGTCCAGGAATTGAACGACATCCGCGGGCGTTTTGATCCACGGGATGAAATGGCCGACGGCTTGTGCCAGTTCCTGGTTGCCATCGATGAAGGGGAAGAGCTTGTCGTATGCAACGGCGAGGTCGTGGTGGAAAAATTTCGAGAGATAAAAGCGCGTGGGTATCCAGGGAATGTCCGCTTCACACGTCACGTAATCGACGCAATGCCGCAGCGAGTAGGTCGGCAGAAAGAATGCGTAGCGGCAAAGGAGCATCGCCAGATCGCGCGCGTACAATTCATCGCCGCCGAGGTGGTAGCGATTGACGCTGTCCCGCGCGAGGCGATCCGCAGCCGTTCGCAATGCGATGGTGTTGAGACGAGCCGTCGGAAAAAAAAGCACTGGCAGGCCGTTTGTGTTTTTTCCGGCCAGCACGCCCCAGCCACAATCGCGTGTTTCACCGAGCGGACGATGCGCGCGAAAATCTTCGATGCTGTGAATGCTTTTTGGGGCCACGGGCTGGCGCGCGACTTCGTCGAACTTGGAGTTCACTGCCGCAAAAGGCTGATCCCAGCCCGCCCCGTATTCGCCGCCGTAAATGCGGTGGAGCAGCCACGCGGTCTGGTTTTGCCGGTAGGCTTGCATGTCGAGCGCGAGCGCCGGCTTCTCGCCGATGATGGGATGATAGCTGTCGTTGACCATGCTGTTAAACGGCGGGAAAGCATTCCACAAATCGCGATCACGCTGCTGTCGCGACGCGCCTTGAAGTTTGGGTGAAGGCGCTTTTTCCGCGCGCAGCGCGCGGCCAGCTTCGCTTTCCTGAAAACTTTTTCGCGCGCGCGCGCGTTCGTCCAGACTGAAGAACGTGGGCTGCCGTTTGCCCGGCAATTTCACGCCGCCAGCGAGCGGATCGTGCAATTCAAGATTGTGCAGATAGACGGAAGTTTCGGCGTCGGGCATCTGCCGCAACCCGATCTCGACTTCGCGTTCGATCAAAACGTGGAAGCCAAATTCTTGCAGGCAGGCAAAGCCATCCGTCCCGCGCGCGCGCAAAACATAACTGCTGACCGTGCCATCAACTTGATCGTTCACGCGCAACTCGAAGACGAGTTGCTTGGGCGGCAGAACAACGGCTGCTGCCGGAATTGTGCCAATGATCCGGAGCATGTAAACGCCCACGGGCAACCGGCTTGTTTTCCATTTCACAGCTTGTCCGCCTGGCAACATTTCAAATACGGGAACCACTGCGCGCGTCTGGCCGGTGCGCTTGGTCTGGCGGTCATACATGACGTGCTGGACGATTGGCTCGGCGAAGGGCAACGGCGGCGCGGGCAGTTCCGCGGCGTGCTCGCGAACGACAAAATTGGTGAAGAGCGATTGAGCGTTGAAAAAAAATGGCACCGGCGAATCGAGCGTGCCGGCATTTTCGACGGAGCCGGGAAAAGGATAAACCGGCGCTGGCAACGCGGGCCGGGCTGCGGAGGCATCGCGCGCAAGCAGCGCGATGATGGCGAAGTAAACGCATCGCCAGCAGAAAATTTTGGCGACTGAGGCGGACATGTTTTTCATGAGCCGGAGGAACAATTACCGCAAAAATTCACCGAGGCCAACAGTTCCTTGTAGCGGGGGCGCTCAAAACGAGGTTCCGCACGGTGGCTGCAACTCTCAACCGCGCAGTTGTGTTTGCAGCAGCGACCGAAAAATTTCTTCCCACTGCGGCAGGATGGCCGGCCAGTCGAACCGTTCGACTTTGCGGCGGGCGTTGGCAGCCAGGTGTTGCGCAAACGACGCGTCCACGAGGATGCGGCGCAGCGCAGTAGCCATCGCCGCGTCGTCATTGGGCGGCACGAGCAGCGCGTCCTCGCCATCTGCGAGCAGATAGGGCAGGCCGCCGACGTTGGTGCTGACGACGCAGAGGCCGGAAGCCATCGCTTCCATCACGCTGATGGGCGTGTTGTCTTCGTTTGTCGTGTTCAACAAGACGCCGCCTTGCCGAAGCGTTGCCGGCACTTGTGGTTTGGGCACGCCGCCCACGAATTTGATCTCGTTCGTGACGCCCAGTTCCACCGCCACACGCTGGGTTTCCTGCAAACTGCCGTCGCCTTTGTCCGGGCCGATCATCGTGAGGCGCAATTCAGGAAAATCTTTTTTCAGTCGAGCCACCACACGGGGCGCCATCGCCGGATTGTAAATGGAATGAAAGGCGCGGAGCCAGATAAGTTGCCGCGAGTCCAGTTCGCCCGGTTGAAAAGTGTAGTTCGTCAAATCCAGCGGATTGGGCAGCAGCCGGATGTCGGCACGATACGGCCGCATTTGTTCCAGCAAATAGCGCGACGGGCTGGTGACGATGGAGGCCGAACGCAGCAATCGCGCGACTCGACGCGGCCAGTTCCGGGCGAAGTTCGGCAGGTTGCCGCCGTGCAAAGTGAGCACAAATGGCTTGCGCACGCGGCGCAAAGTCCAGCCCGCCGCTTCGGCCCAGATGAAGGCGGGGCCGCTATAGACATCGATTTGCGCGACGCCGTAATGGTTCCGTTCGCGCCAGGCGGTGGCGACCATATCAAGAAGTTTTGCGACGCGGCCCGCTTTCAGCGAAGTTGCATGAATACGCCAGCCGTTGTCCGCGAGATGGCTGGCCAGATCTTCGCACACGCCCTGCGCTCCCGTGCGATGCGAGAGAAAATTGCCAACAATCAGAACCGATTTTTCGATCATGAAGCCAGTTTGTAAAACGGAGACACCGCGTTCTGGTGCGCGATCAACATTCAACGTGAGACGCCCGGCATCCCGGTCGGCAGGACCGTCACCTGAGGCGAAGCGCTGAACATGGCGGTGCGCGGAGCCGGCGGACGCGGGCGGCGGCGCGGCGGCCCGAACTGGAACGTCGCGCACGCCAGACCGTAAATGAACGAGGCAAGCGCCAGACGCATGCCGCAGCTGGAGGTGTAAAGAAAAGTAAAGACAATGAAGCTGGCCACTATGGCGCGGGCGCGAAGTGTTTGCGCAGCGGCGAAATTCCGCAATCCAAGATAAATCAGGATCAGCAAGGCGGCCAGGCCAAACACACCGTGTTCAGCCATCAATCGCGACCACTCCACGTGCGACTCCATGAGGGTGCCGTAGTAGGCATTGCGGAAGATCCGCCCTTGATCCACGCCAAGTCCAAAGGCCGGTTGGCTCAGGAAGGCCATTATATCGGCAAGGAGGATACTGTCGCGGCCAGTCGTGTCGAAACTTTTGAAACGGTCCATCAATGCCCCGCTCGTATAGTTGTCTAAGATCGGAAGAATAATCACGACGGCGAGTGCCATCGCAATGGAAAAAAGCAAGATGCGTGGCCGCATCTTGGGATCTCCGAAATAGAAAAAGCAGGCAGTGACAATGGCCCCGCCCGCCAGATAAAGGCCCGTGCGCGAAAAAGTCATCGCTGCCTGCGTCGCCAACCCGGCGGTGATGGCGAAAAAGACTGGTTTGTAGGCGGCCGGAGTTCGTTCGTGCATTACGATCAAGAAGGCCGCCAGGACTCCCAGGCCGAGCGTGGACGAGACTTGATTGGGGCCGAATCCGCCCGTGAGCGAGAGGTCTTTCACATTTCTCACATTCACGCTGAAATCGAAGTCAGCGGCGGTGAGCGTGGTGAATGCGACAATGGCCGAGAGGGCAATGATGGGGATCAAAACCCCCAGTAGCACGCGGAGGCAGTCGGTTGGCGTGATTTTTACTCCGGAAAAGTAGCACATGCAGGCCATGAGCGCGAACGGGCCGGACATGGTGTAAGGAATGGCTTCGTGAAGGTCTTCGTACGGCAGTTCCGGAATGATAATCAGGCAGGCGGGGATGAGCAGCACAAAATAAACGATCGGCAGCCAAGTGCGTTTGGCGCGGCTAAAGCGCACCACCGCGATGATCACAAATATACTGATGATCAATTTGCCCCACTCGGTAAACACTTTCGCCTTGGTCATGCGCCAAATCACTTCAATGCCCGATACGTAGGCAGCGACATACGCGACCGTGATCGGACGACGGCACCGGCAGGCAACGATCACGCCCACCACCAGAGACCCGAACGCGTGCCAAGTGCTTACTCCCGGAACTTTCTTCATCAGCACCCCCAGGAACATGTGCAGAAACATTATTGCGAGCACGATTCCCATCGGAATCGGGGCTTCGCCGGGCGCGCTCGGTGGCGGCCGCAAACGTTGGCTGGAAGGATTCTTAAGCATGAGCTATTTGAGGAAGTTGCAGCAGGATTCGCACGTCTTCAAGGTAACGCGTGTAAGTGAAGGCCGCGGCCGCTTCGACCGCTTTGGCCGATTCGCGCTGCCACACAGTCGGCGTGGCAGAGTATTCCAAAATGGCTTGAACGTATCCAGCCAGATCCTCCGCCGCAATCGCGCGGCCCGTGCCAAACGATTGCAAGAATTGCGGCACGCTGCTCACTCTGCCAGCCAGCGGCACGACTCCGTAAGCCATCGCTTCACTCAACACTTTCGGCCAGCCTTCACTGCAACTGGTCGGCATCAACATGAGATGACTCCGCGCGTAAAGCGGTGCGAGCGCTGGCCGCGCCATCCAGCCGTGAAAGCTGACCTCACCCGCCACGCCGCACTCGTGCGCGAGCTTTTCAAACTCGGCGCGCTCCGGCCCGTCGCCCACCAGATCGAGCGTCGCCGGACACGCTTGCTGGCGTAACTCCGCAAGCACGCGAATGGCGCGCGCAACGCCTTTGTCCGATTCCAGCCGCCCTACGAAAATCAGGCGGACGGGGCTCGTGATTTTTTTGGCCGCCGCCGCGACCTGCGCCTGCGCCTGCTCATCCGTCGTCAAACACGGATTAACGAACGACCGGACGTGCGCGGGTTGATTCGGCCACGAACCGTTGACGGTGACGAGGCCGCGATGCAAACCGCGATTAAGCCAGCAGCGCTGGAAGGTGTACGAAAAAGCTTCAGGCCCGCCCGGCGACCAATTCCCTGCGTATTTCACCCAGCGCAATTTCGGCGAACGCACGAAAGCTAAAAGCACAATTGCCAGCAGGCTGATATTCGCCGGACAGCGAACATGCACGATGTCCGCCTGCGGCAATTCCCGAAGCATCGCGCGCAGATAAACGCCCACGAGCCGGATGATGCCGAGTTTATCACGCCAGCTCGGGCCACCCGACGCAGGCACGAGCAACGGCGTGACACGTTTCGATTCGTACGGCAGCGCGCTGGATGGAGCCGGCTCCGGATGCAGGCAGGCGAGGTGGCGCACTTCCGAAAAAAATCCTGACAACTGATCGATCTCCTGCGCGGTGGGACCCCAGCCGACGATTTGATCGCCGCGCCGGTAATGTGGCATTGCTGAGATGATCAACAGTTTCATGTCATGCCGCTCGCAGCGTCTTTTGGTAAACCGCATACCACTGTGGCATCGTGGCGCGAAGGTCGAAATATTTCTGCGCCACTTTTCGGCCGAGCTTCTTTCGCTCAACCCATTCATCGTTTGAAAGCGAAAGAAGTCGATCCAATTTCTGCGCCAGCCCGGCGGCATCATCCGGCGCGACAAAGTCCGGCACGCCGAGCGTCGCCACGCGATTGGAAATGTCACCCACGCGCGTGGCCACAAACGGCAACCCGCCCGCCATGTATTCCACGAGCACGAGCGGGCCGGACTCCGAGATCGAAGGCAGCAAGGCGAAGTCCGCTCCGTTGATCAAACCCGGCACGTCCGCGCGTTCGCCCGCGAAGATCACCGTGCCTTCCAAGCGGAGCGCGGCGGTTTGCGCACGGCATTTCTCGACGTAGCCGGTGTCCCGCGTGCCACCGACCACGAGAATTTTGATGAGCCGCTTCGACGTGCGTTGCGCGAGCGCGGCCAGCAGGACGTGGATTCCTTTTTCGTGGCGGAGTCCGGCAACCGTGATGCCGATCAGTTCATCATCACGAATGGAAAATTCCCGGCGCAGATCCTTGGCCGGCGCTTGCTGGAGCCGCCGCAAATCTTGTGCATTGCCGATGGCGTCGATCCGCGATCGATCCACTCCGCCGGCCGCTGCCCAATCGGCCAGCCGTTGATACACGCCGACGTAATGGCCGACGCAAAATCTGCCCCACGCGCGGAACCAGAGCGGCACCGACTGGTCAATTTCTATTTGACCAAAATGATCGTGCAGCACAATGGGCACGCGGACGAGTCCGAGCGTTTTGAGCAGGGCAAGGAACGCAAAGGTCGAGCGCTGATGCGCGTGCAGTAATTCAATTTTATCGGCGCGAATTTTTTTGGCAAAGCGCCACATCGCCAGCCAGTCGAATCGTTTCTGTCGTCCAAGAATCCACAACGGCACGTCGCGCCGCAACTCGCCTCCCAGATCCGCCTCCGTGCGCGTGACGCACACCGAAACCGCGTGGCCGTCCTCGGCCGTCGCGTTGGCGATATCAACGAGCATACGCTCGGCGCCGCCGAGTTGCAGACCGTCGATGACGTGCATGATTCTCATGGACAGGCAGGTTGTGGTGAAAATTATTGGCGTAGATCGTCAACCGTTCGCGAGCTGGGGAATTTTTGGAAACTCACGGAGCATCATTTCCGCAGCGGCATGGCGCTGGCGAAGCTGCCACAGGCTGTGCGGCAGGCACACCAGGCTGATCGCGCATTTGAGCAGTTTGCGAACTTTCCCGCCGCGGATGCTGAACGTGCCGAGCACGGCGTGCCAAAGCATCTCCTTCAACTGCTGGCGCGTGAAGTAGCGATAGGCCATGTAAATTTCCGTGGCGCTGACTAGTTGGCGGTGATTCAGCCGCGCGCGGCTGCTCGCGTACGTGATGACGCGCGCCTTGTGGAGACGCAGGCCACCGGAAGGAGCGTGATGGTGCAGCACCGAAATTTCGGAATTCAAAATCATCAACGCACCGCTGAGGTAAAGTCTCATGCCGAGATCGCCATCCGCCCGCTGGCCGCGATTGTAGGCGAGGTCGAATAAACCGGAGCGCCGCAAAATCGATTTGCGGATGAGCGAATTGTTCGTCGGAAACACATCGCTGGCGCGAATGAACTTGAAATTTTCCGGCAGCGGCCCGGCGCCGACTTCATCCGCCACGCCCGCCGAAACGTCCGCGCCGAAGCGATGCAGATTTCGCAAATGAGCTTCGATGAGTTGCGGTTTCACCTCGTCGTCATCGTCGAGGAACAGCACGAAGTCGCCTTCCGCGAGTTGCAAGCCGGCATTGCGCGAGGCGCATTGGCCCGGCTGATCCTGATACAAAACTTGCAGCGGCAAATCCGCAAAATCCTTGGGCAGGCTCGTGTCGCGCCGCGCCGCCGCCGATTGATCCACCACGATGATCTGGCAGGGCGGCACCGTTTGTTGGCGCAATTGCTCGAGCAAAGTTCGCAAGTACGGGTAGCGATCCACGGTGGGGATGAGCACCGTCACGCGGGCTTGGAAAAAATCTTCGGTGGGAATTGGCTCGGCGTGTTGATACGGCGGCGGTTCGGTGGGTTTTGGCTGGCGGCAGATCGCGCGAAATTGCTTGCACGCCTGCGCCAGTGAGACGCGACCTTCCAAGACCGCGCGCAGCAAGGCGAAGCGCGTCCAAAATTTTCCGAAGCGATAATAAACAAACCGCAATTCATCCGCGAACGGGATCGGCGTAAATGGCGTCGAAGCCAGTGGGCTGGAAATAAGCGAGGGCAGGTGACGAATCAACACGCCGCGCGTGATCAGCCGGTGGCCGAATTCGAGCGCCGCGCCCGCCAGCGATTCAAAATCAGGACGCACGCCACCCACCTGCCGCAGTACTCCGGTTCGGATCAGGCACGCGCGCAAGGACAGCCGCCACGAGGTTGCCTCGATGTTCGGATCGGGATCGCAACTCAACATCCACGTTGATGCTACAGCATCGATCAATGCCGGCTGGCCAGCCATGCCGAGGCGCAAGCCCGCGTGCCAAACATCGCCCGGCATCGCCAGAAGCGATTCCAGTTTCTTCGCCTCTGGCAAACCAAGTGAGCCGTCCCAAAACAGCCACGCGTCGCTCGTGGATGACCGGAGCCGATTTTCGACCAACGCGTGGACGGCTGCGGGCGTGGCGTCCAGACGCACGACTTCGCCCAGCGACCAGGCAGCGGGAGCCGCCGTGTCACCGAACCAGATCAAGTCGATGCGAAAATTCATCGTCGTTCTCTTAACCGATAAACAAGCTTTGTGAAAGTCATTGTTCGCGGCGCGGGCCTGCCGACGCATTGCTGTTCAGAACCTGCTGATACAGTCGTTCAAAAGCGGAAATCTGATCCGCCAGCCGGAAGCGCGCGCAGACACGTGCACGGCCGGCGCAGCCGAGTTGAATCCGTAATTGAGGCGACTGCGCCAGCGCCGCGAGCCGCTCGGCCAAAGCCGCCGAATCGCGGCGGGGCACGACGAAACCAGTTTCGCCGTGCGCGACGTTTTCGGGCAGCCCGTCCGCATCCGAGCACACGACCGGCAGTTGCATCGCCTGTGCCTCAAGCACCGCGTTGCAGAATCCTTCCGACACCGCCGCGTGCAGGAAAACATCGGCTTGCTGCATCTGTTCCTTTACTTCGGTGCGCGACAGGTCGCCATGCAGCTGAACCACTTCATCGAGTCCGAGTTGGTGCCGCGCGAACGCCACCGGCTCGTGATAACTTCCGCCACCGACGATGTGATATTCGCAGCGCACGCCTTGGGCGGCCAGTTTCTGAACCGCCAGCAACGCGTGCTCGTAACCCTTTTTCCATTCGAGCCGGCCCACACTCAAAATGCGCAATGGCTGTTCGGCGTCAACCGATTTGACCGCGCTGCGTGGAGCCGGCGCAAAAAATTCCGCGTCGATGGCGGGTGGAATCAAAGCGTGGGGTTTGTCGGGCGGGCAGCCGCGTGCCTGCGCGCGCCGCCACAAATCTTCGCCCAGCAAGTGCAACGCGTCGGCCGCGCGCCACACCTCCGCGTAGTAATTGGGTTCTTCAAGTCCGCAGTAATTGAGATCGTAACCGCGAAAACTTGTGACGAGGCGGCAGTTCGATTGCGATTTGAGATGCACGCGGCCCCGCGCCAGCACGCCGAATTCAAAATGAATGAGATCCGGTTTGAGTGCGATGATCTCGGCGTCCAGATAGAGTTGCCGCAGCGCGGCGGCGGCAGCGCGGCCATTCAAACCGCGCAACGCACCGGCAGGATTCGCGAGCGCGCAACGGGCGAGAGCCACCGGAGTCAACGCCGCCGCCTGCCAGCGGGGACGATGCGGCCAGACACGATGGACGCGCTGGCGGGCCGTCGGATGGCGATCCAATTCCGGGAAGCGGCTCCATTCTTCCGGCGCAGTGGAGTCGCACACGACGTGGGCATCCCAGCCGCGCCCGAGCAATCCGAGAAATTTGCTGACGATAAACGTCTCGGAGAGCTTTGGGAAAGTCGGGACAACGAGGACGAGCTTCATTCAGTTGCGGGTCGAGGCTTGGCGGGAACGAAGCACGGATTGATATAGTGCCAGCCATTTGTCGATTTGCTGATCGAGCGTGAATTCCTTCAGCACTCGGGCGCGCGCAGCCTGCCCGGCGCGTCCGCGCAGTTCGGCGTCTTGACAGAGTTTCATTAACGCTTTGGCCATCGCTGCGGGATCACGCACGGGCACGACGAATCCTTCCACACCATCAGTGACGGCCTCGCGCATCCCGCCGCATTCCGTAGTGACCACGGGCAACCCGCACGCCATCGCTTCCAGCACCGCGTTGGAAATGCCTTCGCTCAAGCTGGCGAGGAGAAAGATGTCCGACTGCTGGAGCAGGCGCACGATTTCTTCGGGCGTTTTTCCGCCGAGCAGATGAACGCGGTCGGCGAGTCCCAAATCGTAAATCGTGTAGAGGATGCGCTCGCGATCGCCACCTTCGCCGATGACGTCCAGACCAGCATCCACGCCAGAATTGACGAGCTGGCGCAAGGCCATGAGCGCGTATTCAACTCCCTTGCGCCAGATTAGGGAGCCGGTCGTGATCAGGCGCAGCGGACCTGCGTTCTGGGGGCGAAATTCGGCAGGCTTGAAAAAATTCGGATCGACCGCCGGCCGGATGATCCAACTTTTGGCCGGGTCCAAACCATGTGGCTGGCCCTCCTTCCGGATTTCCTCGGAGACGCAGTGAATCGCACTCGCGCGCTCGAAGGAGGTTCGCAAGTCGTGGAGGTCGGACTCATTGCGGTAAATTTTGGCGCGGACGTTGATTTGCGCGCCCCGACAACTGATCACGACCGGGCACTGCCAGACATCGAACATCGCCAGGTGATTCATGGCGGCGGCGTTCCACTCAAAGTGGGCGATATCGGGATGGAAGCGCGCGAGGGGCACAAAGACGCTAAGAGCGTTGAACGCATTCCTCCATGATCGATGCGGCGCCAGACGCGGTGGGACGAGCAACCGCCAGCGTTGCGGCTCCCGCCAGCGCAGCGCCAGCAGATCGCGCGCGAAGATCGCCCCGGAAAGCAGGGGAGGATCGCTTTCGTGCGAGATGCGGATGACCTCCACGCCGCGCAGGTAATTGCGGATCGTGCCGTGGGGAGACACGACGGCGAGTTTGACGCGCACGCCCCGGGCGGCCAGCCCTTCGAGTTTGCGTTGGATGAAAGTTTCCGGCGGCCATTTGACGCCGACGACGAGCAGTTCAAAAGGGCTGGCGGCGGAGGGAGTTTTCACAGCCGGTGAAGAAAATCGGCCACCGAGAAATCAGCGCGCGAGCGTGGATTTGACCGGCAGCGACGCATGGCAGGGATGGAAAGTCACCGCTGTTTGCGGGCGACCACCAGTGTATGCAGACCGCATTTGAAGAAGGATTGTAATTTCGGGAGCAGTCGCGTGTCGCGGACAAATTTCATGACCGCTTTCAGCTTGCCGGAGCCGAGCAACCGCTGCTTGTCGATGGGGATCGCTTTGCTCACGATTTGTTTCGGAATGGGAAATCGTTTCCAGCCGGCTCGCTCGTGCGCAGTTTGGCCGTGCAGGCGTTCATTGGTTGGCTTTCGTGACCACGGCGTCCGTCCATTCACAATCCATCAACATGATCGCGCGCCCCGGTTGAATCAAATGCTCCGCTTGCAGCCGGCCCTTGACTTCCAAGGATAGACTGACGGCATCGCGAATCTGATCGATGCGTTTGCCCCTGCGTTCGCCAAACCACGGATCAATCCGGTAAAGGCCGGGATAAAGCGGCAATCCGGGAACCTGAATCGTAAAGATGACTTCATCGCCGGCGGAATACGGGCCCAAGGGAATGTTCTGCGAATCCGAACGCAGGTTGAGCATCGGAGTCCCATTGGCGGCCATGATTTCCGCGCCGACCACGGCCATGGAAATCCGATCATAGCACGTGACATGCACGCGGATTTGGAACGGTTCGCCGATGCCGAAGGATCCGCTGGTGCCATTGTCTAGATCCTGCAATTCGATGCGAGTGATCTGACCCTTGCAATCAGAACGCCGGGCAGCGGCAGGGTCGATCTGGTACGCGCCGCAGGTAGTCTCCGCCGCGCCAATCTTCAAGTAATGATCGACGCCTTCGGTGGCTTCGCCATCATAAATGAGGCGGCCCTTTTCCAGCACAAGACAGCGATCGCAAAGTTGATTGATCGCCGCCATGTTGTGGCTGACGAACAGCACGGTCCGGCCATGGCTCGCGACGTTCTGCATCTTCCCCAGACATTTCTTCTGGAAGCTGGCGTCGCCCACGGCGAGGACTTCGTCCACGATCAGAATTTCCGGTTCCAGATGGGCGGCCACAGAAAAGGCCAGGCGCACGATCATGCCGCTGGAATAGCGCTTGACGGGCGTGTCGAGGAATTGGGCGACGTCGGAGAACGCGACGATCTCGTCGAACTTCTCGTCGATTTCCCGTTTCTTCATCCCGAGGATCGTGCCGTTCAAATAAATGTTTTCGCGGCCCGTCAAATCGGGGTGGAAGCCGGTGCCCACTTCGAGCAAGCTGCCAACGCGTCCATAGATTGTGGCGCTCCCGCGGGTCGGATCGGTAATGCGCGAAAGCAGTTTGAGCAGCGTGCTCTTGCCCGCGCCGTTCCGGCCGATAACGCCGACGACTTCGCCGTCGTCCACCTTGAAGGAAATATCTCGCACCGGCCAGATGATGTCGGGATCCTCGAAAGAATCGAACCGGGACTGGTTACGCAAGCGGCGAAAATTCGAGAGCGGAGACTTGAGGAAATTCACCATGGACCCGATCATGGAGTCTTCGATCTGGATCTCCGTCCCGATTCGATATGCTTTGGCCAGGCCTTCGACTTGAATTCTTGTTCGCACGAGATGGTCTTGGTTTCAGGCGACGTCCACAAAAATGCGTTCTGTGCGCCGGTAGTAGAACGCACCCGTCAAAAAAATCACTACGGCACTGACCGATCCGACAGCGATCAAGTCCCACGGCATCGGCCGTCCACCCAGGATTGCCACGCGAAAGCCATCGATAATGCCAGCCAGTGGATAGATCCCATAGATCAGCCGGTACTTTTCCGGAACGGAGGTCGCCGTCCAAACCACCGGGGCGGCATACATGAGCAACTGCACACAAAAGGCCACGGCATAGCGCACGTCCCGGTATTGAATCGAAAGGGCCGACAACCACATACCCATGCCCGCCGCTGTCAGAATGAGCAACAATACCAGCAACGGCAGAAAAACCAGGTTCGTCGTCGGCATGATCCTATACCAAACCATCATGACAATCATCAGCAGGAACGCGATCCCGAAATCCAGCAGTTTGGAAATGATGGGCACGAGCGGAATAAACAGTCGCGGAAAATAAACTTTGGAAAAAATGTTCGCGCCCGAAATAAGACTGTTGGCGGAAGCCGACATGGCTCCTTGAAAGTATGTCCAGGGAAGCACGCCGGCATAGTAAAAGACCGACTTGGGCTGACCGTCGGTCGATAATTTGCCCAGCGCGCCGAAAATGACCGTGAACACCAGCATGCTGAACACCGGATTCATCAAGGCCCACGCGAAACCAAAAATGGTTTGCTTGTAGAGCACGGTGACGTCCCGGAGGACCAGGAAATAAAGAAGGTCCCGGTATTCGATGAGTTCCTGCCACGCGATGAGTTTCCAACCTTTCGTCGGTACGATGACGATGCAGTGCTCGGAAAGTGGTGTCTGTGCCGTGTCGCTGTTTGCCATTATTCTAAGTGCTGATTTCGATTCTAAAGTTCAACTCACATTCCCGGAAACCACCGTGCGGTGCCCCTGCTCGGGCCACCGAAGACGGATGAGCCTTGCGTTTCGCAGTCTCAAGGGCGGCGGCCTGCGGCCTCCTGCCGGATTCTCCGCACAACGACAAACCAAGGTTCGGTGCATTGGACAAGTTCGTTCCACGATGACTTCACCAGAAGTCTATCGGTGCGCCGGAAAACAACTTAAACCTGCTGAAAGGTGTTCGCAAAAAAGCAGAGCAGAGCGATCTATTGGGTTGACGGCTGCCATTGGTGACGGGGCGCAAATCGACCTCAGCCCCGGGATCCGGATGAGACGGAGCACTGCAAGGTATGGTCAAATCAACCGCTGGCCACTCGCCAGAATCAATTCGCTGCAGCGTGGCAACGCGAATTGCCGTTCACCGCTCACCCAAATTTTTTCACAACATCATGTTTCTCGCAGCCCTGCAGCAGCGGCAAATTATTTTGACAACCGTTGAATTGTCAACGTGGAACGCCAAACAATTCAGGGTGGCGTTCACACGAACCGGTCCACCCGCCTCGGGTAACAAAACTTTTGGCGCAGATCGCGGGAGCTTGCCTGTGGCCATTGCGTTTGAACGAACTGTAAAATTGGGTGATTTTGATCCGAAAATAAGGAGAGAGACGGCCGATTTCGACCCTCGTCTCCAATTTGATTCCAACCAATAGAATCAATGTTTTTGTGAGTTTATGTCCGTCCTCCATGTAGTTCACGTCATGGTGCATGGGTGTCTGCTTTTGTTTGTTGTTTTGGAAAGAATTTTGAACCGCATTTTAACGCGGATAAACGCAGATAGGTTTTTGGGAAACCTTTTCTTCATCTGCGTGAATCTGCGTTTATTTGCGGTTCAATAAAACTTCCCCTTCGTATTTGCGGACTTCCGCCAGCCATGCTTCGCCGACGGGGACGCCTTTCGTCTCGCAGTAGTAATCCCACACGGCGCCGAAGGGGAGCGACTTGCTTTCTTCCTGGAGGGCGAGGCGGGCGGTGGTGTCGCCGGCGAGTTCGGCGGCGCGGATGGCGGGTGGTTCGAGCAGCGCGAGGAGGAGGGCGCGAAGCAGGTTGCGCGCGCCGATGACCCACGCGGCGATGCGGTTGATGCTCGCGTCAAAGTAGTCGAGGCCGAGGTGGATGCGGCGGCGCGGCTCGAGAGGACTCTCGCCCCACCCAATCGTGGTGGCGATGACTTCGCGGGCGATGGCCTGGAGTTCGTCGGTGAAGGTGACGACGTGGTCGCTGTCCCAGCGGACGCCGCGGCTGACGTGCAACAGAATCTCCGGCAGGTAGAGGAGCACGCTGGAGATTTTGTCCGCGATGCTCTCGGTGGGATGGAAATGGCCGGCGTCGAGGCACAGGAGCTTGCGGCGCGTGATGGCGTAGCCGAGGTAAAATTCGTGCGAGCCGACGGTGCAACTCTCCGCGCCGATGCCGAAGAGCTTTCCCTCCACGGCGTCGAGGTTGTGTTTCGGCGACAACGGTTTTTCAAAAACGGAGTCGAGCGATTCGGCGAGCCGCGCGCGCGGCGTGGCGCGGTCGGCGGGCGTGTCCTTGAAGCCGTCGGGAACCCAGACGTTGGTGATGCAGGGCGTGCCGAGCGCCTTGCCCATCGCCACGCCGATTTCGCGCGAGCGGCGGCAGTGCTCGATCCAGAACTGACGGATGCCTTTGTCGCGATGCGAGAGAGTGCAGCCATCGGCGGCCTTCGGGTGCGCGAAGCAGGTGGGGTTGAAGTCGAGGCCGAGGTCGTTCTTCCTCGCCCACGCGATCCAGTTCTTGAAGTGCGCGACGCCGATTTCGTCGCGGTCCACGCGCTCGCCGCCGAACTCGCCATACATCGCGTGGAGGTTGACCCGGTGCTTCCCGGGGATGAGCGAGAGCGCCTTCTCAAAGTCCATGCGCAGTTCATCCGGCGTGCGCGCCTTGCCCGGATAATTTCCCGTGGCGACTAGGCCGCCGCCGAGCGCGCCACCGCCGGTCTCGAATCCGCCCACGTCATCGCCCTGCCAACAATGGAGGGAGACGGGAATTTTAGCGAGAGCCCGGAGCGCGGCACCCACATCCACGCCGAGGGCGGCGTAGCGTTCTCGAGCGAGGCGAAAAGCGGTGGAGATTTTCTTTGTGTTCGGTCGCGGCATAAAAATTTTCCGGGAAAATTCTGTGGAATTTTTCCGCCTTACGCCGCGATGGTCAGCCTCTTTTTTCACTGACGATGAGCAATTGCTTGCCGACAGCAAACGGCTGCTCATCCAACCCGCCGAAAAGATGGACGACCCGCAAGCCGGCGTTCTCCAACATCCGCCGGATTTCCGCCACGGAATAAATCCAGTGCCAGCAAGTGAGTCGCTCAGTGACGCCACCGCGAATGAACCTCATCTCGGTTTCGAGGCAACTTTCTTCCACGAGGTAACGGTGGTCTTCAAGGAAAAGAATGTCCTCGATTTCAAACCATTCGCGACCGGGAAGTTTTGGCAAGAGCGACTCGGCGGACGACGCGGCGTCCACGATGAAGCGCCCGCCGGGCTTGAGCGAGCGGGCTACAGCAGCGACGAACGCAGCCATGTCCGCGTGCGGGAAATAACCGAATGCATTGCCGAAGCAATAGGCGCCATCGAACTCGGCCTTCCATTTCATCTTTCGCATATCGCCAAGCAGAAATTTCGCAGGCAGCTTCGCTTTCTTTGCGGTGGCATTGGCTTGGCGGATGAATTGCGTGGAAATATCGATGCCGGTGACGTGACGGCCGCGTCGCACCAATTCAAGCGCATGCCGGCCACCGCCGCATGGCACGTCGAGCAGTCGATTGCGCGGGCCGAACATTTTCTCCAGAAAGTCCGCCTCGGCGCGTGTGTGTTCCGGCGGAGTACACTTGTTCCAGAAATCGGTGACGATGCTGCGGTTGAAAAATTTCTTCTGCCAGTCTGGATTCATAAAATGGCATCGCAATTTTGCCATGAACGATTTCGTTCCGCGCCGGCGGCTTGAAATTTTGCGGTCACCATCATGCCATTTCATCTGATGAGTTGCCAAAGCGCGCCGTTGGCCGCCACGACAACTCAACTACTTTTTCGCGACGCAAAATAATTTGTGATTGGTGCGAATGAATAGTTGCCCGCCGGCTACGGCCACGACAGAACGAGTCGCGTCATCACCTTCGACCCCCATCGGAATTGTGCTGAGGATCTCTCCTTTCGCCGCGTCAATCACGACGACATCACCAGCGAAGTTCATCAGGTAAACTTTGCCATCCGCGCCGGTGGGCGACGCTTCGAATTTACTGCGGCCCGGCAATTCGACCGTCCATTTCACGTTGCCAGTGGCGGGTTCGACGCGGGACAGGTTCTTCCGCACATCGCTCAAAACGAAGAAGTCGCCTTCGTAAGCCAGCGGCGTGGGAACATCGGAAGAAACCTGGCGCTTCTGGTCGGTCTTCCACGCGATGGCCGAATCGTCAAGGAGGCCATCGCCACCCGTTTTGATCGCATAGATTGGATCGCTCTTCGGTGCGCATGCGAGTACGATGCCTCCACTCGCAACCGGTGACGGCACCAGCCGCCAGTGGCCAATCTTTTTTGGATTCCACGTGCCCCAGCGCCACAGTTCTTTTCCGGTCGCCGGGTCGTGTCCAGTGAGGCAATCGCCGCCCGCGATGAGAATTTCTTTGCGCCCTTTGTCTTCAAAGGGAGTCGGTGTGCTGAACGCCTCCAGCGATTCCGCCACCGCGTCGCTCGGACGAACGTGACGCCAGATCGTCTTGCCCGACGCAGGATCGAGCGCGAGCAGATACGATTCGTTTGGGCCGTCGGTTCGACCTTGTCCATGCACGGGGACATCGCGCTGCAACACTTGCAGGTAGAGCTTGCCGCCGTACAGCACCGGGCTGGTGGAGAACGTCCACTGAAATGTAAAGTCGCCGTAATCCTTCGTAATGCTGCGCGACCAAAGTTGTTTGCCGTCGTGGTTGAAAGCAACGAGAGCGCCGTTGCCGTAAAAAAAGAAGACGCGTTCGGCATCGGCGACCGGCGAGGGCGAAGCGAAATTGCTTTTCTCGTCGCGTTGGATTCGCCCCTCGCCGACCGGCTGGTTCCAAAGCACTTTGCCGGTCTTGCGATCCAAACAAATTGCCCGAAGCGTCGTGGAACTCGTATCGGGCGTGGAGATGAACACGCGGTCGCCAAAAATGATCGGCGTGGCGGCGCTCGGCCCCGGCAGGTCCACGCTCCACGCGGCGGTTTCCTTCGACCAAGTGGACGGCAGACCTTTCTCACCGGAGGAGCCGTTAAAATGCGGCCCGCGCCATTGCGGCCAGTCCTCGGCCGGCACGGAGCAACAAACGAATGACAAGGCCAGCACGCAGAGCGGTCGTGTGAGTTTCATAATACGCTGATGCTAACGAGCAATTTGTGGGGAGGCAAACGAGATTCCTGGCGAAAGGGAAGCGGGTGGCAACTCTGCAGCCGCTCTGCTTCACTTTGCCGAAAATGCAAACACCGTCGTGCTTTTCAAAGTCTGGCCCGGACGCAGAATCGTGGACGGAAATTCCGGACGATTGACCGAGTCGGGATAGTGCTGCGTTTCCAGACACAGAGCGCGGTGTTGGAGATGATTCCCCGTGTAGAGCTGCACCCCCGGCTCGGTCGTGCGCGTTTCCATCACCCGGCCGCTTTTCGGCTCGGTGACGCGCGCGGCCAGCACGAGCGATTTACCATCGCCGTTGATTACAAAGTTGTGATCGTAACCGTTGACTTTCGGTTTGAGTTGCTCGATGCGCGCGCCGATGGCGGTGGACTTGGTGAAATCGAGCGGCGTGCCTTTCACGCTCGCGATTTCGCCGGTGGGAATCAACTGGTCGTCCGCAAGCGTGTAACGATCCTCGGCCAGCCAGAGTTCGTGCGCCAGCACGTCGCCGGAGCTGGCGAGGTTGAAGTAAGCGTGGTTGGTCAGATTGATCGGCGTGGCCTTGTCGGTAGTGGCTTGGTAATCCAGGCGTAGTTCGTTGGCGTCCGTCAGCGTGTAAGTCACCTTGACCGTGAGATTGCCGGGATAGCCTTCCTCGCCATCCTTGCTGAGATAAGTGAACTGCACCGCGGCCGCGTGCGAACCAGCCGGCACGATGCGGCCTTGCCAAACGACGCTGGCGAAGCCAACGCGCCCGCCGTGGATGTGATTCGGACCGTTGTTGGCGGCGAGTTTGTATTCCACACCGTCCAGGGTGAACCGCGCCTTTGCGATGCGGTTCGCCACGCGCCCGATGACCGACGCCGCGTTGAAGCCTTTTACATACTGTTCGAGACTGTCCGCACCCAGCACCACGTTCGTCAGCGAGCCGCGGCGATCCGGCGCTTGCAACTCCGTGAGTGTCGCACCGTAGCTCATTACTTTTGCGGACATGCCCTTCGCGTTGCGCAGCGTGAAAAGCTTCACTGTGGTGCCATCGGACGTTTTACCAAAGTCTGTTTCCGTAACGCGCGGTAGTGACGCGCCGTGAGATTGCACGGACACAAAGGCCAGCGTCAGTGTGATGAAAGCGAGGCTAAATTGAAACAATGGCATGGCGGATACTGGCCCAGGCAGCGTCGAAGGCAAACGTAAATTAGAAACGCTCGAAGCATTCCACGCGCGGAAATCATGGGCCGTGGCGACGAGTTCGGCACGCTGGAGAAGGGCAAGCTCGCCGACGTGCTCATCGTTCATGGCGATGTGGCGGCGGACATCGCACTGCTTGAAGACCAGAAGAAATTTCTCGCCGTGATGCAGGGAGGAATCATCAAGGCCGGCCAGTGGGCGAAACCTTTCCCCACCGTGGTGAAGCGTGAGAAGTGAACCTCTCGCATCGAGACTTCGCCACGCCTTCGAGGACGCCGCCGGTCAAAGCTACCGTTATTGACTAACGGTCCCGTGATCACACTGTCACTTTGCTCGTTTGTCTGAAATCGAAACGCCAACCTTATTACACGCCTCGATAATTGTCTGAAAAGTTTCCGCGATCTTTTGCTTGGATGCTCTGTCCACAACCAATGGCGGCTTCCAGGAATACTTTCCTCCGTTGAACCAGATTTCTAAACCAAATCTTCCCTTGGCTGCGATTGGAACGAGGAACCCGCAAACAAAGACGGCTATTGGCCAGCCTGAGAGGCGATGGGTGCCAGGCTCGTTTCGCAATACCGGCTCCATCATCCAGATGGTCGTGAAGAGTCCGATAACAATCATCAGGCAAGCGAGCAACCAGAGCGCGTAGGGACGCAGACGCTTTATGGCAACATGTCGAAGCTGGTTGAGCGGTACTCTCTGGAAATAATACGGGTCGGTCATGGCAACGAGCTTCTTGCGAGCGATGTAAATAGCTCGATTGCTCACTGCAAAAAAGAATGGTTGAGCCTTCTTGGAAAGGTTTAATTCAATTCTCGCTTGCACTTCCTCTCCTTGCTCCGGAACAATTTCGTAAGCCATACCGTGATCTTTTTGTATATGCGATCAACTTTCGACAACCCAACTCAGCGGACCCAGCCTGTGTGGGCCACGATGGCAACCAGAGCGTGACGGTTGAGTTGCTGCATCGCTTGACTACGCGTCACGTTAACACCAAATCCTATCTGGCTCGGCTGTCCAGCGATAAACTCCACTCGCCAAACGTACATTCTGCGCTCCGCGTCAGATGCCGAAGTCATATTTGTCGATGTTCTCCTTCGTGAAACGAATCGGGTCGGCCATGATGACGGTTTTTTCGTCTTGCTTGCTGATGGAGACTTTGCCGTGGCCGGGAATTTCCATGCCGTCGCTGATGGGCTTGCCATCGGCGAGCAGTTTGGCCATGCGCACGGTGAGCGCGCCGAGTGCGCGCGGATCCCACAGATAGAATGACTGGAGCACGCCGTCCTTGATGTAGGGCCGCATTTTTCCCGGCGTGGAATTCCCCGTGATGGCGACTTTGCCGATTTTGCCCGCGCGTTTCACCGCTTCCG
>JACPZS010000117.1 GCA_016195385.1 Verrucomicrobiota bacterium | reverse complement strand
GGGACGACGACTTCCTTGCCGTCGGCGCCGATGACGCGCAGCGCGTCGCGCTCGTTCGCGCGGATGAAGCCGGTGAAACTCTCACCGTCGGTGCGCGTGACGTTGTAGGTCACGTAGTCGGGATTGATGGCCGCGCTCGGCTCGCGGATGTCGCGCAACACGCTCGCGGCGTCGCGAAAGACGAGATTGCTCAAGTCCGGCCCGACCGTCGCGCCCTCGCCGCGCACGCGATGACACTTTGCGCATTGAACTTGGTCGCTGAAAAAAAGCTCACGCCCGTGCTGCCAGTCGCCGACGCCGACGCCCGTCCTCTGGGTAACGGCGCTGCTAATCTGATTCGTCGGTGCCCACGGTGCCCAATAATAATCAAGCGACACTGGCCTTTCTGTCGGATCACGGTCAGTCGAATACGTCAGCGAGAATTGAACAACCCCGTCCCTTGCACTGATCATGGTAGGATTTTCTGATTGTAGTGGCTGTAGTTTTTCAGCCTTTGTGTGGACCTCGAACTCTCCAGTGGATGAACGTACCGAGTAAAATGTCCGCCCGCCGTCGGCACCAACACGAAATTCTCGTCCTGATCGGAAATGAAGCGTTGAGTCTCGAATCGACGGATTGGGACGAAAGAGCGCTGCAAACCTGTTCCATTTCCTCGCTTTGGTTTTCTCGATGGCTCTGTCGAAATAGCGCGCAGGGCTAGTAAATCGCTTTGTCAATTGTTCGTCAGCAAACGGCAGCCAGCCGTTAAACGCAGATTTATACGGGTCAATAATTCCTTTCGGCACCAATTTCCCTATCCCAACGACATCAGCAAGTGGGTTGAATTTGAGGACTATCACCAAGATACCGCTCAAATCATAATCCATGTCAATTGCCTCACCTCCGAGCGGGATGCGGGTCGGTCGAGAGCACGAGCGTTTGGCCGCCGTCGTCGAGGCGGGCGCGGAGAATGTTCAGTTTGCCGCGCTGCGCGGCTTCCTGCTGTTGCACGACTTTGTACGGCGGCTTGAGAACCTCGTAGCGATCCGCTGCGCGAACATTTTCGCCAAATTCAATCTGCTTGCTGGAGGCCGCGCTCAGGATGGCATTCGTCACGCTCGGATCGAGCGGCTTGTCAAACGCGACGCGCACTTCGGTCGGCGACGCAGCCCATGCGATGACCGGCTGCGGCGCTTGCGGATCGGTGTAGGTGATTTTGAAAATCTTTCCGGGGCCGTTCGGGCCGGTGCCCCAATCCGGCCCGCCGCTGTGGCAGCTCACGTAGAGTTCGCCGCGCGGCGAGATCGCGAGATCGGTCGTGAGCATCGAGAGTCGCGCGATGAGATATTCCTTGCCGACGTAGCCGTGCGGCGTCTTGACGAGGCGCACGCGCCAGACCTTGCCGCGCGATTCGCCGGCGACGAACGCGTCGCCTTCCCACCACTTTGGGCCGAACAACGCTTGTGCCGGTGCGGCGGGAAGCGCGGGAAGTTTTGAATTTTGAATTTTGAATTTTGAATTGAGCGCGGCGTGGGGTTCGTTGAAGACAAGGCCGCAAGTGCTCTCGTGTTGCGGCCCGAACGCGACGACCGGCGGCTCGCTAATCAAATTGGGCAGCCACTTCTCGTGGCGCGGCGGGAAGCCGTAGTTGCGGCCCGGAATGATGTGGTTTAATTCGTCGAGCGGGTTGCCGTTGGGCATCCACGTCTCGCCTTCCTGATCCGTGTTGAAGAGGTCGCCGGCTTTATTGAACGCGAGCGTGTACGGCACGCGGATGCCGGTGGCGATGGTTTCCAATTTCTTCGTGCGCGCGTTCCATTTTTGAATCGTGCCGCGCGGCGAGTTGAGGTCGTAGAGCGAAACTTCTTCCTCCGGTTCGCCCTTGGCTGGCTGGCCGTGCGACGCGAGCCAAGCTTCTTCCTCCGGCTTCAAATCTTTTCTTTTTCGCAGCCGATAGGCGTTCGAGTAATCGGCGACGAGCAATCCGAAATAAACGTTGCCTTCCTTGTCGAGTGTCACCGCCGTCGCATCGACGCCGCCGCTGCCTACGTCGGTCGCGGGCCAGCCGCTGGCGATGATTTCTTCGATGTCCGCCTTGCCGTCGCCGTCGGTGTCGCGCAGCAGCGAAACTTTTCCATGCGACGAAACGTAAAGCCCACGCGTGCTCCACGCGATGCCGACGGGCACGCTCAACGTGGGCTTGTTCCAGAACGGCTCGGCGAGATCTTCGAGTCCGTCGCCGTTCGTGTCGCGGAGCAGCCAGATGCGGCCGTCGTAGCCGAGCGCGGTGAGCCGTCCATCGGGCGCGAAGCGGAGATTGTTGACGTTATTCAGTTTCACCGGCAACTCGCGCACGGTGAAGCCGGGCACGAGCATGTGGACGATGGGTTCGGCCGCAGTAAGCGGAATCGCCGGGGCAAGAGCGAGCAGGAAAATGGAAAGCCATTCGTGAGGTCGCATGACGGGGATGGAAACGCAGTGGCCGGGAATCGGAAAGAAAATTGTTTGTCGGGGACGGGCAGTCGGGGTGTCAGATGTGCTTCCAAGTTCAAATCCGGCGTTAGCACAACGTCTGTCCTTGCCACACGGAGGGGCTTTGACTAGCGTTCGCGGACGTTCCACGCGATGCGCTGAAGCCGGAAACTTGCGTTCACCACCGCCGACGAATGACCGACAACTCAAAAGCTAACCTGATCAATCCATGAACAAATCGATCCGCAACAAACTTTTCCTGATGATGGTGCTCGAAATCGCCATCTGGGGCTCCTGGCAGGTGCAAATTTTCAACTACATGCCCATGCTGAACTTCACCGGGTGGCAGCAGAATCTCGCCGGCAGCATGTTCGCCATCACTTCCGTAACCGGCATCTTCTTCAGCAACCAATTTGCGGATCGCAATTTCGCCGCCGAAAAATTTCTCGCCTTCAGCCATCTGATCGGTGGTGCGGCGCTCGTCGGCGCTGCCTTTGCCAAAAGTTTCACCCCCTTCTTCACGTTCTTCCTGATTTACGGACTGCTTTATGTGCCGACGATTTCGGTGACCAACTCGCTCGCGTTCGCCAATCTAAAAGATCCGGCGAAGGACTTCGGCTTTGTTCGCATGGGCGGAACCGTCGGCTGGATTGTGGTTTCCTGGCCGCTCATTTTTCTCCTTAGCGCCAAATCGACTACGGAGGAAATGCGCTGGATTTTTCTCGTCGGCGCGATCATTTCTTTTTTGCTCGCGGCCTTCAGCCTGACGCTTCCCCACACGCCGCCCCGCAGAGCCGGTGAAGGCGGTGCCGAAGCCCTCGCCTGGTTGGAAGCAGTGAAACTCCTTCGTCTTCCCTACGTGTTCGTCCTTTTCGTCGTCACGCTCATCGACGCCACGATTCACAACGGCTACTTTGTGCTCATCGGCGGATTCCTCTCCGGCCCGATTAAAATGCCGAACAATTGGATCTCCGCCGTCACCACCATCGGACAGGTCGCCGAGATCGTCACGATGCTCATCCTTGGTTCCGTGCTGAAGAAGATCGGTTGGAAGTGGACGATGATTCTTGGCATCCTCGGCCACGCCGCGCGCTTCGCGGTGTTCGCCTTCTTCGATCAACCGGAGCATCAGGCCATTATCATCGCCGTCCAGGTGCTGCACGGCATCTGTTACGCGTTCTTTTTCGCGACGCTTTACATCTTTGTCGATGCCGTGTTCCCGAAAGACATCCGCACGAGCGCGCAGGGCTTGTTCAACCTGCTCGTGCTCGGCGCCGGCTTGGTGCTCGCGAACTTCTGGTTTGGCTCGCTCAAGGCGCAATGGACCAGCGCGGCGGGCGTGGTTGATTACCACAAGTTATTCCTCGTCCCTACAGGCCTGGCGGCCCTAGCCACCGTATTGTTGCTCGTCCTGTTCAAACCCCCGACCGCACGGCCGGAAGAAGTCGGCGCGGCGAAGGCCGCCCATTAGCCGACAATTCGCTCTTTGACTTCCATGAAAACCAATCTAACTCGACGCGGTTTTGTCCACCAGATCTGCGCCGCCTCGGCGGCCATCGGCGTTTGGCCGATGCTGCCGCCTTCAACTCTCGCCGCCAGCAAGCGACCGCTCTTTAAAATCTCCCTCGCGGAGTGGTCGCTGAACAAGGTGCTGTTCGGCAAGAAAATGGATCACCTCGATTTCCCGAAAGTCGCGAAGCAGGACTACGGCATCGACGCCATCGAGTTGGTCAATCAGTTCTTCATGGACAAGGCGAAGGACAAAAAGTATCTGCGTGAGTTCAAGCAGCGCGCCCGTGACCTCGGCGTGCGCATCGTGCTCATTATGTGCGACGACGAGGGCGAACTGGGCCACGCCGATCCGAAGGAGCGGTTGAAGGCGGTCGAGAATCACTACAAATGGGTCGAGGCGGCGAAGTATTTCGGCTGTCATTCGATTCGTGTCAACGCCTACGCCCACGGCACGCCGGACGAGCAGCGCGACCGCGCGGCGGATGGTTTGCATCGGCTGGCTTTGTTCGGCGCGCAGCACAAGCTCAACGTCATCGTCGAAAACCACGGCGGCATCACTTCACACGGCGACTGGCTGGTGTCGGTGATGAAGAAGGTGAACCTGCCGAACTTCGGCACGCTGCCGGATTTTGGGAATTTTGAAGACTACGATCGCTACAAAGCCGTGGCCGAGATGATGCCGTACGCGAAGGCCGTTAGCGCGAAGACGCATGATTTCGATGCGCAGGGCAATTGTATCGAGACGGATTACCGCAAGATGATGAAGATTGTTCTCGATGCCGGCTATCACGGCCATCTGGGCATCGAATACGAAGGCGAAAAAATCAGCGAGCCGGACGGCATCCGCGCTTCAAAACGGTTGCTCGAAAAAGTGCGCGAAGAAATGAGTGACGCTCGTTAAACGATCCTGGCTCGTCTTTTAACCGATCCGCCGTTCAAGACTGCGGATTTATTCTCGTCATAGAGCAAACTAACGGTCACTTGGTGGTAAAATTCTCCTCTACTCTGCCGATACAGACTCATGCCGATTCTTGCGTGAAATGAGCGATTGAAGCACCCGTGCTAATCCGGTTGCTGGACAAAACGGATAAGCATGGAAGAACACGAATCGTGTGCGGAAATGCCCGCGAATCAGCAGTTGAAAGTCGTTAATCAGGCAGTCAAGACATGAAATTAAAATATTTAAGTAAAAAGAAAGCATGGCCTGCGGTCTTTGCACTCATTTTCCTGCTGGGGTGGATCGATTGGAAAACTGGCTACGAGTTAAACTTCTTTGTCTTCTACTTCGCGCCGGTTTATCTGGCCGCCTGGAACCTTGGTCTGAGTGGCGCCTTGGCCGCGGCTGTGACTTGCGGCTTCGTTTGGTACGTGGCGGATTTTCTTTCTGGTCATAGTTACTCTTCACCTGTTTTCGCCGTCTGGAACACTTTCATCCGGCTCACTTCTTTTGTCATTCTTGGGTTGATTCTCGAAAGACTCTCCCGGCTGGTCCTTCTGGAGCGCGAGAGATCCAATGCATTACGTCGCTGCCTTTATCAGATCAAAGTGTTGGAGGGCTTGCTGCCGATCTGCACTGAATGCAAACAAATCCGCAGCGAGCGGGGAGAATGGAGACAGATCGAGTATTATATGGGCGAGCGCATGGGACTGACCTTCTCGCATGGTTATTGCCCCGAGTGCGAAAAAAAAATCATCAAGCAAGCCGGATTTACTCATTCCGAATCGATGCCGGTCACTTCCGCACCAAACGTCACGGAGGACGAGTCGCGACAATCGGCATCAGAGCGGCCGAGTTGTTCCGCCGGCAACCCTTCCATATCAGTCAAACGGGGTTAATAGCCGCTGCTCGCCTAGCGCTGTTCGGCATGCAAGGTAACTGCATCGAGACGGATTACCGCAAGATGATGAAGAGCTTTCTCGACGCCGGTTATCACAGCCATCGGGCCTTCGAGTGCGAAGGCGAAAAAATCGTCGATCCGGACGGTATCCACGACTCGAAGCGGCTGCTGGAAAAAATGCACGGCCAGATGAGCCGAGGTTTATGGATCACGCGCCTTGTTCATACTCTGACGTGAGCCGCGAAAACGTAGCCATTGTTTGCGCTTGAGAGCGCCGAAAGCTTCTCTACTCTTGATTCATGCTATTCCAAAACGCACGATCCCTCATGACGGATGTTCGTTCGGCAGGACGTTTCTTTTTTACGCTCCCGCTCCTAACCATAGTTCCGTTGCAAATAACCGGCGTTTCAACTTTCGCCCAGGCTCCGCTCAGGGAGCGGCTGACCGGATCGCCGTTCAAGATCGCCTACGAATGCTACGTCAACGACAACTGGGAAATCTTCGTCATGAACGCGGACGGATCGAACCCCGTAAACCTCACCCACACGCCGAAGGAACATGAGCATTACCCGCAAGTCTCTCCCGACGGCACGAAGATTTGCTTCTCGGTGGATTTGGGAGAAGGCCGCGACGCGGTGCGCAGCTTGTATGTCATGGACAGCGACGGCCGGAATCGGAAGAAACTCGCGGACAATGCGCGCGAGCCGTTCTGGAGGCCGGACAGCAAGGCCATCGGCTTTCTGCCTCAGGAGTATTCCAAGTTCAACGTGATCGACTACTACACAAAGGGGATGAGCTTCTACGATCTGGCCACGGGTCAGATTGAGCAGCATCCGAACACCACGAATCTTCACCATCTCTACAACCCGTCCTTTGCGGCGAACGGCAAATGGATCGTGTCCACAGTTCACGCCGGCATGGGCTTTGATCACGCGATCCTCGCCATCGAGACGCGCGGCAGCAAGGTCATCAATCTCAAGATCCCCGGTTGCCGTCCGTGCCTAAGCCCCGATGGTAAACAGATCGCCTGGGGATCGGGCGACCATGAACTTGTGGCCGCCCCCATCGATCTCGAATCGGACTCGCCCAGCGTGGGACCATGGCGTCTCCGCATCCAGGACAAAACCAACGAGACGTATCATGTGGACTGGTCGCCGGACAGCCGGTTCCTGAGCTTCAGCCGCGGCCCCGCAAGCAAGGGTGATCCGACCAAGTCAGGCACGTTTCAGTCCGCTTGTGAGATTGTCGGCGTGTATGCCACAGGTTGGAATCTTTACGCCGTCTCGGCCGAACGGGAGGGCGTCGTGGATCTCAACCGTGCGACTGACGCCGACCTATTGACGCTGACGACGAATGGCTTCAGCAACAAGGAGTCGGCGTGGTTCTTGCCGAATCGGAAAACGGGGAGCGGGCAGTGATGCGGAACTCCTGCTGGTGCGCATCGCTGACTGTCGTCGCGCTCCTGACTGGCTGCGGGAAGTCGGGGCCAGATTCTCAAAACGGAACAACGCCGGAGAGCGCGTCCGGCATGTCCAAGTCTGAAACCGGCAGCCCGGTCGAAGTCATTACTTCATCCGGGATCGAAATGGTTTCCCTGCCGGGCGGCGAATTCCTGATGGGCAGCGGCAAGGGCAACGCCGACGAAGCCCCGGCGCACAAGGTCAAGGTCAGCGCGTTCCTTATCGACAAGTTCGAAGTGACGCACGAGATGTTCGCGAAAGCGCAACTGCCGAACCCCTCGCATTGGCAGGACAACTCAAGGAAGCCGGTGGAACGCGTCCGCTGGCGCGACGCCAAGCAGTATTGCAACGAGCGTTCGCTGCTCGAAAAGTTGAAGCCCTGTTACAACGAGAAGACTGCTGACTTCGATTGTGATTACGCCGCGAACGGTTATCGCCTGCCCACCGAAGCCGAGTGGGAACATGCCTGTCGCGCCGGCGCGGACGGCCCGTATGATTTTGGACCAGCGGACAAGCTCCGGCAGTACGCGTGGTTCGCCGACAATGCAACCGAGAAGACTCATGTCGTCGGAGAAAAGAGAGCGAACCGCTGGGGAATCTTCGACCTCTACGGAAATGTGTCCGAATGGTGCGAAGACGTTTACAGCCCGACCTACTACAAGGACAGTCCGCCCGCCGATCCGCACGGGCCGCCCAATCCCGGAAAAGATGTGAAGCGGGTGATGCGCGGCGGTTCGTGGGAGGCCAGCGCCGACATGTGCCGCGCCACGGTCCGTCAAGGCGAACGCACCGGCGATAGTGATGCCTGTTTCTTCACAGACTACTGCGGGTTTCGCTGCGTCCGCCGCGCAGCGCCGGAGGAAATTCAGCAGTTGAAAAGCAAAATGAAATGATTCGTTCCGCGAATTTGCCACGACGTCCCGACCGATGAATGCGCAAGCGACGACGCTCTATCCGTTCGTGCCCTCTGGACCGAAGTTCCAGACGGCCCTTGCCTTCTTCGCGGAACTGGGCTTCGAGAAGCAGTGGGAACATGACGGCCTGGCGGGTCTGCGATTCGGTAAAGCGTACTTCACGCTCCAGAACATCGACGTGCCGGAGTGGCAACGCAATCAGATGATCACTTTCGAAGTCACGGACCTCGATGCCTACTGGGCGGAATTGAACGCGAAAGACTTGCCCCGCACGTTCGCGGGCGTGAAGCTTCGGCCGCCGGAACAGTTCGCTTGGGGGCGCGAGCTTCACATCATCGATCCGGGAGGAGTTTGTTGGCACGTCCGCCAGAGCAGCCAGTCATAAACTCCCGAAGCCGGCGCCGCCCCATGCTCTTCCACACCTGGACATTCCTGCTCTTCATGGTGGTGGTGCTCCCGGTGCTATTCGCGCTGCGTCACACGCGGCTCTGGATTCCCTGGCTCCTCATCGCTTCGTACACGTTTTACGGCTGGTGGAATCCGTACTACCTCATCCTCGTTTTCTACTCGACGCTCCTCGACTTCATTCTGGTCATGCTGATGGACCATTGCCCGGGGGAGCGAAAGCCGTTCGACTGGCGCGCCCGCCTCGCCCGCCTTCATTTCGACGACCCCGTGATGAAACTCGCCTTCATCATCACAGCCGTTGGCACAATGATCTCGTTGGGGATGACACTGGCCGGGCCTCACACGCTTCGCCCAACGATGGCGATGGCTGTGCTGATTCTACTGCTGATGACCGTGGGTGCTTTCTTCTGCAGCCGCCGCACCTGGCTGGTCGTCAGCATCGTCAACAACTTCGCCATCCTGGTCTTCTTCAAGTACGCGCGCTTCTTCATCGAGAACATCAACGCCCTGCTCTCGTCGTCTCATCTTTCGGCGCGCTTGCCCGATCCGAGTACGCTCATGCCCTTCGGGGCCGCTTACCTGCTGCCGGTCGGCATCTCCTTTTTCACGTTTCAATCGTTGAGCTACACCATCGACTTCTATCGAGGACTCATTCAGCGCGAGCGGAACTTTCTCCGCTTCGCCACGTTCGTCGCATTCTTTCCCCAGCTCATGGCCGGCCCGATTGAGCGCGCGGCCCACATGCTGCCGCAGTTCTTTCACTTCCCGAAAATTCGCCTGCAAAATTTCACCGACGGCTTCTCGCTGTTTCTCGTCGGCCTGTTCAAGAAACTGGCCCTGGCGAATTACCTCTCGCTCTACGTCGAGCGGGTCTATGACAATCCCAAGCAGTTCGACGCACCCGAACTGCTCGCCGCCACGTTCGCCTTCGCCTGGCAAATCTTCTTCGACTTCAGCGGCTACACGGACATGGCTCGCGGCATCGCGAAAGTCATGGGCTTCGACCTGATGCTTAACTTCAACAACCCATACCTGGCCACCGGCCTCGGCGATTTCTGGTCGCGCTGGCACATCAGCCTGTCCACCTGGTTCCGCGATTACGTTTATATTCCGCTCGGTGGAAACCGTGGCGGGTCATTCATCACGTATCGCAATCTCTTCGTGACGTTCTTCATTTCGGGAATCTGGCACGGCGCGGCGTGGACGTTTGTGATCTGGGGAGTGCTGCACGCGCTGGGCATCCTGATCACGCGAGAGCTGGAACGCTCGGCATTCTATCGCGAGCGCGTGCCGCACCTGGCAAAGCAACTGGCGACGTTCGCTTTCGTTTGCTTCGCCTGGATTTTTTTCCGCGCCGGCTCGCTCAGTGACGCCACGCTGATCATCTCGCGCATCTTCAGCGGTGCCTGGCACACGCCGCAGGTGCCGGCGCTCATGCTCCTGCTGGCCGTGCTGATCTGGCTGTATCAATTCGCATTCGAGTCGCGCTTCAAAGACATTCTGCACACGAGTGCCGTGCGCGTCGGAGTCGCAGTGTGCATGATCATTTATCTCTGCATCTTCGCGACCGAAGGCGGCGCGTTCATCTACTTTCAATTCTGAGATGGTGAACAAAACCGCAACTGCAACGCCCTCGACTGCGCCTCAACCGGTCGCTTCCGAGACGCGTTTCGTCAATGCAATGCGACTGAGCACCCGCCAATGGCTCGCCGTCGCCGTCGTCGTCTCGTTCGTGCTGCTGGCGACACCGTGGCTGTGGAAGAAAACCGAACGGTTCGAGACCAGCGCTGATTACCGAATCCCGTATTCCTTGAGCAAAGATTACTGGCTCTACGAACGGAGGCTCGGAGAAATCACACCGACAAACATTGCGGTGATCGGCGACTCAGTGATCTGGGGCGAGTATGTCCGGCCTGACGGCGCGCTGCCGCATTTTCTCAACGAACAATCCAGTCAGCCGGGCAAGTTTGTGAACACCGGAGTGAACGGGCTGTTTCCGCTCGCGTTTGAAGGCCTCATTCGTGACTACGGCGAGCCGCTGCGCCATCGCAAAGTCATTCTGCACTGCAACGTGCTTTGGATGAGCAGCCCGAAAGCCGACCTGCATACTGAGAAGGAAGAGCGCTTCAACCACGCCGATCTCGTCCCGCAATTTTCCCCGCGCATCCCTTGCTACAAAGCCGACTTGAACCGCCGGCTCGCCGCGGTCGTCGAGCGCCACTTCACGTTCTCGCAATGGGCGAATCATTTGCAGGTCGCCTACTTCGGGCAGAAGAACATCCTCGCCTGGACGCTTGAAGAGGACAGCAGCACTCCGCCCCGCTACCCGAACGCTTACAAAAATCCCTTCGCGCAAATCACGTTGACCGTGCCAACGGAACCGGCCACCGATCCCGAACGTGGCCCGACCAGTCCTCGCCACAAACCGTGGTCCACGACCGGTGAAGGCTCGACGCGCTTCGAGTGGGTCGAACTCGATCAATCACTTCAATGGGCTGCTTTTCAGGGATTGGTGAAACTCCTTCAGTCACGCGACAACGACGTGCTCGTGTTGCTCGGCCCGTTCAACGAACAAATCATGGCCGACGAAAACCGTGCTGCGTTTCGCCGGCTGCGTGATGGCATTGCGGAGTGGCTGACGAAGAACCAGGTGCCACACGTTGTTCCTGCCACTCTGCCCGGCGCGCTCTACGCGGATGCCAGCCATCCATTAACCGAAGGCTATCAATTGCTCGCAGACCGTCTCTACCACGATGCGACATTCCAGCAATGGCTGACCTCGAAATAACTTGAGAGCCGGGCACGAAGCAACCTGTCCGTTCATTTCTTTTTCCAGACTCCGGCCCGCAACCCGCCGGGTGAGCAATCAGCCTTTCCGCATTTATTCGGATCGCTGGGCAGGAAGCTGGCGTCGGCAAAGACGCTTGCGTTTCACCGATTCAGGCACACTTTGTTCCAACGCGATTTGATGAAACCACCGAGTTCAATTCCTACCAACTCATTCAAACGACAGATTTCGTTTGGATCCTTGGAGTTAAGCGGCGGCTGGCTCATGCTGTGGCTGATGATGGCTGTGCCCGCCGCCCATGCCGCGGAAACGAATCTCACCGCGTTGCAATTTGTAGCGCCCACGAATAACGCGGTGTTCACCACGATGGACGAAGTCCCCATTCTTCTGAGCGCCTTCGCGACAAACGATGTGTTCCTGACCGCTGATGTACTGGCCAATCAAAAAGTGATCGGCACGGCGCAGTATTGCTGTCCGTTGTGCCCGTGTGCGTATCCATTCGCCGGGCAGACGACGACTTTGCAAATCCCTGTTCCCTGGGACGGAGGAGTGCGCCCACTGAGAACCTGGCAGGGGTGGACGAACGTTCCGCCGGGAAATTACCGACTGACCGCGCGGGCCACGGGCCAGAACGGCACTGTGGGCGAAGCGGTGCCGGTGAACATCACCGTGCTCGATCTCGCGCTGTGTATTTTCGTGAACGCCCAAGGAGCCGTGACGCTGGTCATGCCGGGAGGCGCACTGAGTAAAGGTGGATTTGACGCGGAAGCCAGCACGGACTTGCGCACTTGGACACGCTTGGGAACGTTCCAACCTGGGAACGTGGCGGCTGTTTATTTCGACGACCCGCCGACGAACGCACCAAATCGTAGATTCTATCGCTCGGTGTATGTATCGCCGCGCCTGCCCTGAGCAGATTCAAAGTGCGCTTGGATAGATCGGGAGTCGGGATGAAAAGGAGAAAGCGCTTGAACCGGACGCTCCAGTGCGCAAGGTTTCACCCGTCACCAAATTTTAACTTCCTTGAGGAATCAAAGACTATGAGCGCTCTTCTGAGTCGAACCGTCGGCGGCCAATCTTCCACTGCATGTATGCATCGAAGGGACTTCATAAAACTGGCTGCCAGCGCAGTGGCGGCGGGTGCGGTTTGGAAGCCGCGCGAGATGCAAGCGGCCACGAAACTTGAGCCGTTGCCTTCGGGCATCAAAGTGTCACTGCAGATTTCCACCGACGCCAGCGACGAGGATCTGCAGTTTGCGCAACAGCTTGGCGTTGGGTATGTGAATATCCCCACTGGCGGCGACAAAGCGACGTTGGAGAACTTCATTCAATTGAAACAAAGAGTGGCGGCCGCCGGCCTGAAAGTCTGGAACATCGGCAACAGCAACGTCCACAACATGCCGGAAGTAACGTTGAACCTGCCGGGCCGCGACCAAAAGATCGAGGAGTACAAGAACTATTTACGGAACCTGGCCAAAGCCGGCATCTTCTACACCACCTACGCGCACATGGGCAATGGCATCTGGAGCAGCGCGCGTGAAACCACTCGTGGCGGAGCGCCCGCGCGCGCGTTCGACCTGGAAAAGAATCCGAAAGGCTATTGGATCGGCAAGGTCTTCGAAGGCCCGCTCACTCACGGCCGCAAATACAGCCAGGAAGAACTTTGGGAAAACTACACCTACTTCATCAAGCAGGTCGTCCCGGTCGCGGAAGATCTGGGAATGCGCATCGGCATCCATCCGGATGATCCACCGGTGCCGGAATTGGGTGGCGTGCCGCGTTGCATCTTCGGAAATTTCGACGGCTACGCGCGAGCGCTGAAGATCGCCAACAGTCCCAACATTGGCGTTTGTCTCTGCGCGGGCACCTGGATGGAAGGCGGCAAGCAGATGGGGAAAGATGTGTTTGAAGCCGCCCGTGCCTTCGCCAAAATGGACAAGCTCTGGAAAATTCACTTTCGCAACGTCAGCGGCCCGATCCCTCGTTTCGTGGAGACCTTCGTGGATAACGGCTACACGGACATGTACAAACTGATGAAGACCCTCCATGACGTGGAATTTCGCGGTGCCGTAATCGCGGACCACGTCCCGGGCATGGTCGGCGGCAACAGGACCGGCTGGGCCTACAGCATCGGCTACATCAAGGCCCCGCTCGTGGCAGTCGGTGCCGAAAAGCGTTGAGCGACTAGGGAGTTCTGTCCAAGTAGCGCGCCGAAAGCAGACAGGCAGAATGCGCACGAGCGGAACGATTGCATTGTGGAGATCCTAGTGCTGGTGGAGGAGAGAACGAGCGAAACTCTACAGACCAAATTCCAAAGCAATTCCAAGCAAGCCCGTTGCAAACTGGGTCGCAGAATGTCGAGTGTTTGCGCCTCACTTTTTCGAAGCTTTTTCCAACTCCTTCTCGGTTTCCGCTATCGCGGCCGACAGGCAACTCTCGAAGCCCTTTCTCGCCACAAAGCTGGCGAGAAAGTCAGAGTGATCTGGGTGGCAGAAAATTCGCAGCTTGCCGATAGACTCCAAGAAGCTCTGTTGAAGCGTGTGCCAAACGATCGATCGTTCGAGGCTTTCTGTCTTTAGCTCGTCGGTCTTCAGCTTCCTGCGATCCTCTTCGACTAAGTACTCAAGCGCGCTTTCCGATCCCTTCTTCTCAGGCGGAATATCAACGAGAATCAATGACTTAGTACGTTCGTTCTTGTACTTCCTTCTTCCTTCGACAAGGAAAGCGTTTTTCGCGTCTGGCGTAATAAACTGGCTCAATGGCGCGGGCTCGTGCTTCGGCGGCGACTCGACATACTCGACGAGTCTTCGTTGAAACACGTCTTGAAATGTCAGTTTAGCCTGCCAGTTTTTTCCATGCTCTCGATAAAAACTTGCTACAGTCTCCCAAATCTTTTTATCGGTCGCTCCTTCTTTCGATAGCACAAAAATTCTTTTGAAGAGGCGCCGCTCTGACAGCAATCGAAGAAGCTCTTTGCCCGTTTCACCACCGCGCTCAGAGAGCCAAGTCAACACACCGAAATCTGCAGCATCGATTTGGCTGCTGCCTGTGCTGAGAGCTTCTTGATTCTGAGTTGAAAGAACAAATGCTGTTTGGCCTGCGGACGAGGTTGCGTCATCGGGCAATAAAAACTTTCTAAACTTTTCACGAAGCTGCTGACGCGACTCGGATTGGTGGACAATTTCCCACACCATCCGGTGAATCATTGCTTTTATCGCCCGATTGGTATGGTGCCAATAAACTTGACCGAACATCGCGTAGCGTGCAAAGGCAATGGATTCAGCAACGACCTTCCCCTTTTCATGGATCCCAATGACGCCATAGGTTGATCCTGAATCGTCGCGGTAAATGATAGTCAAGCAACGCAATAACTGGTCGAAGTCGATCACGGTGCCGTAGGGCAATCCCAAATTACGGCTGTCTCGCTTCAAGTAGTCAATTTTGTCAGCGTCGAATGGCCCATCAATCAACGAGTGGAGAATCCGATCTTTGAGCGTCCCGTCAATCGTACTTGGATTCGCAGCGAGTATGTCTCTGATCCTCTGAATTGGCACTCCCCACCCACCTTCAGATTCGGGCCTTTCGACTGCTTTCTTCAACGCGCTGTTGTCGCGGAGAATCGCTGTACCCAATTCCTCGTGAGAGAAGAATCGGTGATCTGCTTCTTCTAAATCATGCGCGAGAGGATATTGCCCAATATCGTGGAACAGCGCTGCGAGCATTGCGGCGCGCAAATCTTCTTCCTGCATGATTTGCTTGAAGAGAGGATTCAAGGTGTCGTTGTGGAGCGCATGAATGAATCGACAAAGAACGGAGAAAGTGCCAAGCGAATGTTCAAGCCGTGTGTGAGTGGCGGTCGGGTAAACCAAGTTCAAGAGGCCGAGTTGTTTGCATTTCCCCAGCCGTGAAACCGCAGGGTGAGAGACAACTTCTTTGACGCGCCGAGTGAACGGAGTTGTCGCCAAAGTAGCTGTTTGAATTGTCTCTTGGGAAAACGGATTGAGCTCTGGAAGCCGCGTTTCAAGATTGTAAGAGCCGATCAGTTTTTGAAGATCCATTCGTGTCTCAACGATCGACAGGTATTTGATTTCCCCAAAGCTCGACCGCGACAATCCAAGTGCGCACTCGGCTTCGGTGTTCCGGCCATCCAAGAGCCGGCAGCTCAGTAACCGAAGATATCGACGCGCGTACGGTGTGAATTCTTTTGAATGCTTTTTATCCATCACCTCAATTAGTGCCAAGAATGTTTTGCCCAGGGAATAGAGATCCCATCTCCTGTGTAGCGCACTCCTGGGTGCTTGTCCGCGTAGGCGGTTCGGATCCGTGAGCACATTGATTACAAATTCTCGTGCCTCGGGGTGCATGAAACCTTCGGTTCCCCCGATCAACGTATTGTTTTTGTCCTCCACTCGGAGCTGCTTTGCAAAGCCAAGATCAGAAACAACTGGTACGCCTTTCGGCGTGACCAAAACGTTGCCTGGCTTCAAATCCATGTGAATCGTGCCCTGCTCGTGCAGGTATTCAACAGCAGCGATTGCTCCTTCAACAATTCTGATAAAATCGTCAAGCGTCCGGCCTGACTCTGCCAAATACTCGTCGGAATCTTTGGCGCCATCGACAAACTCCATAACGTAGTACGGATATTCTTCCGTCTCCCCGTCTGATGTTCCCGCATCTCTCGGCGCCAATTCTTCTCCCGGGACCATGCCATGTGCGTAAACTTGGATCAGATTTCGGTGGGACAATCGCAACAACTTCTCAGCTTCGGCCTCCAATAGTTTTGCCAGAAGTTTCACTTTTCCGGGAGAAGGTCTCGAAATTTTCAAGGCCCTTTGTAAGCCGAGATTTTTGTCTCTCACGATTGAGACCACGCCAGCTCCACCCACGGCCAGAGGTCTCTCAATCTCGTAGTTGAAACCGATCGCCTCGACAACTTTCGGCACGATGATTCGCAATTTCTGTTCTTCGGCATGCCAAGCCTCAGAAAGGTTGCGTTTGCTATAGATGCTTTTCAATTGGTTGAAGAATTCGTTTTCCATGTAGCTCATAAGCGTGACCTTTAAAACAAACTTTCTCAGCTTCGTCGGAACAGGCAAGCTCTTTACTGGGTTCAGCGAACTGGGTGCCGAAGCCGGCAAGCAAATTGCCATCCATCCCAATCCCCGGCATCCTACGAATGGTTCGGCGCAGCGCGGGCACACCCACGCTTGCCGTCACAATCGAGGTAAGTACGGAACATCTCGCCCGCCAGCGTGGCGCTCGCTTGTGACGAAGGAACAGACGCGAGACTCCAGTCGGAAAGAAATTGCGGCAAGTCGGTAGCTGGCAAAGTGGGGACGATTTCAGCCAAAGTGGTTTCGCAGATGACGAGCGAGCCTTCGGTCGCGGCCTGACGCAGCGCGGAGATGGAACGGGGCGCGTGCTGCGGATCGTTCAGCAGAATATCGAGCAGGACCGAGCTGTCAACGGCGGTCACCATCTCGGGTCAGCCGCAGGTATTCGTCGGTGCTGACGCTGCCGGGGAGTCGTCCGCGCCCGCGCCATTTCTCAAACACGTCTGGATCGGCCTTCTTCCGTGCGACGAGCGCGCCAGCTTGTTGCTGAAGATCCATGACCGTGCCGGTATCGAGGCCGAGCGCATCCCGCAGTTCCTTTGGAACGCTGATTTTGCCGTCGGCCTGAACAGTGGCGTCCATGCGGTGAAGGTAGGAATTCCCGCTCGTAAGTCAACGGCAAGTTCAGCAAGAACTCATGCCGATGCTCGCTCACACCGGCAATCACATTTATAGCCTCACGGCGTTCGAGGCCTTCCCAAAGCAGCGAAAGCCGTAGATTGTCGTAGCCGAAACAGACGTCCGCATAGTTTTGAAAGTGCGCGGGTAATGGTTTGCTTGTTTCAAAGAAGCGCGTGAGAAAAGCTCGCCAAGCCGGTCAAACGAACCAAACTCAATCATATCTCCATGTATAAAATCCTTGGAACGGATCAGAAAGAGTACGAACCGGTGAGCGCGGATCAGGTGCGCCAGTGGATAGCGGACGGACGCGCCGCAGGCCAGACCAAAGCCCAGGCGGAAGGAACCAGTGAATGGAAAGCGCTCGCGGAATTCCAAGAATTTGCGGAAGCGTTGGCCGCCAAGACAACGCCAAGCCCGGTCCTGAGCGCGCCGCCCCTCCTACCCACCAAGCGTCCTCCGGCCAGCGGACTGGCCATTACCAGCCTTGTGCTCGGCGCGCTGTCGCTGGTCTGCCTTTCAATTTTTACCGGCATTCCTGCGATCATTACCGGCCACATCGCCTACAATCGGTCGCGCAAAAATCCGCTGAAATCCGGTGGTGGTGGATTGGCGATTGCCGGCTTCGTGCTGGGCTACGTCAGCCTCGCGATGCTTCCCATCTTTGCCGCCATGTTGCTGCCGACACTGGCGAAAGCCAAAGGCAATGCCCAGCGAATCCAATGCGTGAACAACCTGAAACAAATCGGTCTCGCCGCGCGAATCTGGGCCATGAACCACGGCGACAAGTTTCCACCAGATTTCAAGTCCATGTCCAACGAGCTGGGTACTCCCAAGATATTGGTGTGCCCGGGTGATGGCGCGAAAACACCGGCGGCCAATTGGGCTGGATTTGGGCCGGGGAACGTCTCCTACGAATACGTCGAACCGGGGTATGACGAGAAGAGCGGAGATGCGCAGGCGGTGGTGTTTGAATGTCCAATCCACGGTAGCACCGGACTGGGTGACGGGAGTGTCCAAGGCGGCCTGCGAACCAGGCGGTTCAAAAGGTGATCGCTTTCTTTCGACTCCGCGCCACCGATAGCGTAGCGACCAATGATGCCGTCGGCCTGCACCCGATTGACGGTGGTGATGGTTTCACTGATGTCCACGCAAGTCAGACTTCAAATGGCCGCCAGCGTCTTCTCTAAAAACTCCCGGTTGTCGCGGGCGTTGGCGGTCGTCTCTTCGGCGGTTGCGCCGACTTTGACGCCCTCGACCATGATCGGGCCGTTGAAGCCGACGGATTTCAGCTTCGCGAACACGACTTTGAAATCCACCTTGCCGGTGCCGAACTGAGACATCACTTCGGCCTTGGGCGCGGCACAATCCTTCGCGCAAAAGCCCGTGACGTGTTTCGCGATCGGTTCCAGTTCGGCCAGCGGGTCCTTGCCGGTGTAGTAGATAATGTTGCCGGCGTCGTACCAGATTTTGAAGTTCGTGTGCGCGACCTTCTCCATGCAGCGCAAAATCTCCTCGGACGCGCCGCTACCGCCGCCGTGCGGTTTCAAGACGAGCTTGAGGCCGCGCTTGTCCGATTGCGCGGCGGCGGCGGCCATGAGGCGGTAGAAGTTTTCGTAGTGCTCCGGCTTGTCCACGCCGAAGGTGAGCATGAATTTTAGTTCCAGCCGCGCCGCATTTTCGATCTGCTGGTGGAGGTCAGCGATGTTGTCGGCGAGCGGGGCGTCCGGCTTGAAGCGGACGACGGTCATGTTCACGGTCAGCCCGCGTTGCGCGATGCGTTTCTTCAGTGCGTCCAGATATTCTGGCGTGGCGGCGGATGAGGTGAACGCCTCGCCTTTCTGCGCCGTGAGCAGGCCGGTGAGTTTGTAGCCGGCGGCAGCAATGCCATCGAGCGCGTCGTCGTAGCTCCACTTCGTCCACGGGCGGTTGAAACACCCGATGGGCCAGTTTGGTTTTTCCACGGCGAAGACACGGCTTATCGGAAGGCCGGCGAGTGCGGATGTGGCGGCGGTTGCAGTCTGGAGGAAGGTTCGGCGGTTCATAACGGTGCAATGTTTCCCTTTGTTTACGGTGCGGCGGCGCCTGACGACTTTTTCACGCAGCGGAAGCCGTAGATGTCGTAGCCGAAACAGACATCAGAGTAGCCGGGACTTTCGTTGTAGCGATACCCGGAGCGACAGTTGTCAGCGCTGAATCTCCACGCGCCACCGCGCAGCACTTTGTTCTGACCTTCGTTTGGCCCGCGCGGATTCTCGCGAGAAGCCTCCTGGTAATAATCCACCTTGTAGAAGTCGTTGCACCATTCCCAGACGTTGCCGGCCATGTCGTAGAGCCCCCACGGATTCGGCTGCTTCTGGCCCACAGGACGCGGATGCGCGCCGGAATTTTTGTCGAACCACGCGTAGTCGCCCACTTTCGCCGGGCTGTCGCCGAAGAAATACGCCGTCGTGGTGCCAGCCCGGCACGCGTATTCCCATTCGGCTTCCGTGGGCAGCCGATAGCCGTTCGAATCGAAATCGCACTTCAAGGTTTTCAAGTCGTAACAAGGCTGAAGCCCTTCCAACTCCGAGCGCTTGTTGCAAAACTTCACCGCATCCGACCAGCGCAATTGCTCGACGGGGTTCTTGTCTCCCTTCCAGCGCGACGGATTCGCGCCGATGATTTTCTGGAATTGCTCCTGCGTCACCAGGTGCCTGTCCATCAGGAATGAGCTGACGACCACTTCGTGCGGCGGCGCATCGACCTCGTCCTTGTCGCCCATCATGAACTTGCCACCGGGAATCTGGACCATCTCCGTCGCGTTCGTTGCTGGTTGATTCGAGCTGGCGGCCACTTTCGCTAGGGCGCTCTGCACCTTCGGGCCGGCATCCGGAGGGTTCGCGCTGTCGTTGGAAGCCTTGCGTCCACAACCTGAAAGCAGCACCAACGCGCAAAGAACGAGCAAACCGATTGCGGAAGAGTGTTTCATGGCGCGCGATGGGATTTCAGGCTTCGTTCCGCGCGCTCAGTAGTTCGCCCAAATCTCATAGCCGTCGGGATTCCTGAGCACCTGACGGCAGCGCGCCCGGACTTCTTGCGCCACAGGCACAGCTTTTGGATCGTTGACGCAACCATAGCCCGCCTCCTGAGAGAGTTTCCGCGTAATCATGTGGCACTGGGCCACCACATAATCCTGGGCGCCGCCCATCGCCCGCCAGGCCTTGAGCAGATCCATGTAGGCCGTCAGGTTGTTGGTGCTTTTGCTGGCGGTCAGGGCCAGCGTCTGGCGAGTCAGCTCACTCGCATGTTCCGACGACTTCATGTTCTCTTTCTGCACGTCGTACTCCTGTGGGATTTGCTGAACGATCTGCTCCAGACTTTCAAGGAACGGCTTCAGCTCGGGAGCAGCGGACTGTTTCGCCCGCAGGAACTGGATCATGTCACCGGCGAAACGCCGGTACTCCTCGATTCTCTCCACGTGGCATTCGACGAAAAAGTTCATGTCGCTCAACGCCTCCTTGATGTCGTCTTTCTTCGCAACCTCCTGGCTCTTCTCGAAAACCGCCTGGATGGCTTCCGTGCATCCACAGGTGCAGGCGCGATGAACGCCGTCGCCACCGCGTCGATGGTGCGTGCGGAGTTTCTGGCCGGCGGCGTCAAGGATCGGCTCGCACATCTGCCGACCGAGCGTCGCTTTCATGATATCGACGGGCGTGGAGACGGAGAGAGGCGTGTCCTGCGCGTCGAGAAAGTACACCAGTGATTCGCCTTTCGGGGGCACCTTTTTGCTGAGGTGATAGAACGCGGTGCCCCCTTGAAACCAGACGGGATAATCGTACGAGCCAGGCACGCCGCGCCAGACCGTTCCCTTGGCCTCGCGAAAGGCAAACGTGGTTCTCACTCCGGCTTCCGTTAGCTGAGTTTTCCATTTGGCCGCGAAAGGTTTCTTCCACGTCAACGTCACGTCTTTTTCCAAGTAAGCCGGCTTCAACTCTTCCCGGTGCCAGATACCAGGTGCGCTCAACGCCGCCAGGTAGATGCTTTGTCCGTCGTTGTCGAAATCAACGGACTCGATGATACGCTTGCCTTGCGGGCCGTTGACCGACTTGAGCTTCAACTGTTGCTTCCCCTTTGGCCAGGTCATCACCAATTCGTTGCCCTCGCCCTTCAACAATCCGACAAAAATATTTTCCGATGGAATGGCAAGCGCGTCAGCGGGCGCGTATTCTGCCGGACCAAAGATCAAATCATCGCCGATAAAACCAGGCACAACGCCATACTCGATCGGACTGAGTAAACTGATCCCTTTCATTATTTCAGCGGGCTTGATCTCCACGATCTCATTCTTGCCGAAGGAAAACACCGCCGATACATCTGCTGATCCCTGGGCGGAAAAAGCAACCTCCACCATCACTTCATCACCGGCATTTCGCAAAATCTCACAACGAGTGATCTTCCCGGGCTGCGCCTTTAATTGCAACGGGACGAACTCCAGGATTTTTTTGCCGAAGCTGCCATTTCCTGGCGAAGGGCCACCATTAGCATCCGCTTTCGAGTAGAGCACCACCCGTCCTCGCGCCGACCAGAACACTGCGGTGAGGCTGCGGTTCTCCACGACCGTGTCGCCGGTGAACGAGTACTCCCGGCCATAGTATCCCGGATCCGAAGCGGCCTTGAGCGGCTCGGCTTCAAAGACGAAAAGCTCGGACGGCACGGCCTTCCAGCCAGCCCGGCTCTCTGCGTCCGCCGCGTCCGCGAGACGCGCGCCGGTGTCCCAGATGACGACATTGGTCGCTGCTGCAGCTTGCTGGATTGCGGTCAGACCCGCGAAGGTTGCCAGCAGAACGAGTAGCGCGGGGTTTTGCAAAAATTTTCCATTCTTCTTCACGTTGTGGTGCGAATTCATAAGCCGGATGTTTGAAAACGAAATGAGTTTAGCGAGACTTGGCACGGAAGCAAGCGGACGGACTGCGGAATTATCTGATTCAACTTGGTGAAAAGTTTGACTGGCATGGGCGTTTGATTTAGCGCCATACTGGACGGCAGTTCTCCGATCTAAACTAAATTCGCGCGCATGAAAACGACGCTCCTGTTACTGCTCATTTCATTCAATCTGTGCGCGTCTGAGTTCCCCGTTCCGTACAATTCGGAGCCGGACAAATCGGAACCGATGCCACCCGCCGAAGCCGCGGCGAAGATGAAATTGCCACCGGGCTTCAAGGCCACCGTGTTCGCAGCCGAACCCGACGTGCAGAATCCCATCGCGATGGCGTGGGACGCGCGCGGGCGGTTGTGGGTCGCCGAGAATTACACTTACGCCGAACGCAGCAAAAAGTTCGACCTCAACCTGCGCGATCGCATTGTCATTTTTGAAGACAAAGACGGCGACGGCCGCTTCGACACGCGCAAAGTTTTCACGGATGAATTGCAAATGCTCACCAGCATCGAAGTCGGGCACGGCGGCGTGTGGGTGATGTGTCCGCCGCAGGTGTTGTTCATCCCGGATCGCAATGGCGACGATGTGCCGGACGCCGCGCCCGAAGTCGTGCTCGACGGTTTCACGATTCCGCCGGAGAACTACCACAACTTCGCCAACGGTCTGCGCTTCGGCCCCGATGGCTGGCTCTACGGCCGCTGCGGCGCATCGAGTCCGGGCGAAATCGGCGCGCCCGGCACTCCTGCCGAACAACGCATTCCGATGCGCGGCACGATGTGGCGCTACCATCCCCAACGCAAAACCGTTGAGGCGTTGAGTGGCGGCTGCACGAATCCCTGGGGTCACGATTGGAACGAGCACGGCGAACTTTTTTTCATCAACACTGTCAATGGCCAGCTTTGGCACGACTTCGCTGGCGCGCACTTCGTTCGCCCGCACACAATCGATCCGAACCCGCGCGCTTATGAACTCATTGATCAACACGCGGACCACTGGCACTTCGACGTGGCGGAAGGCTGGTCGAGATCACGCGGCGATAAAGCGGAGACGCTTGGCGGCGGCCACGCGCACATCGGGATGATGATTTATCTCGGCGACAACTGGCCGACCGAATACCGCGGCCACCTTTTCACGCTGAACATGCACGGCCTGCGTGCGAATCAGGAAATTCTGGAACGCAGCGGCTCCGGCTACGTGGGCCGGCACGGGAAAGACTTCTTCTTCGCCAGCGATCCGTGGTTTCGCGGGATGGAACTCAGTTACGGGCCGGACGGTGGTGTGTTCGCGCTCGACTGGAGCGACACGGGCGAATGTCACGACAGCACCGGCGTCCACCGCACGAGCGGACGCATCTACAAAATCACTTACGGGGAACCGAAGCGCAGCGCCGCTGGCGACATCGCAAAGTTAAGCGCGAGCGAATTGGTGAAATTGCACACGCACGCAAACGAGTGGTTCAGCCGGCAAGCTCGGCTAGAACTCGTGGCGCGGGCGCAAGACGCCCGTGGAGTTGCTGGCGCGAAAGAGCAGTTGCGCGAACTGTTCGAGACGCACAGCGACGTCGTTGTGAAGTTGCGCGCGCTCTGGTCGCTCTACTCTATTGGCGCGGCGGATGAAGCATTTCTGCGCGCACAACTGCGTCACTCGAATGAGCACGTTCGCACTTGGGCGGTTCGCCTTTTGAGCGATACTTGGCCGCTGGACACGACGATGAGCCAAAGGCCCGTCGGAAAATCCGAAATCCAAAATCGTAAATCCGAAATGGAACGGAACCTTGTTTCCACGGAAAAAGAATTCGCCCGTCTCGCGCGAACCGACAGCTCTGGCCTCGTCCGTCTCGCCCTGGCTTCCACTCTCCAACGCCTGCCGGTGTCGCAACGTGCCGAGTTGGCCGCGCCGTTGCTCACCCACAAGGAAGACGCGAACGATCACAACCTTCCGCTGCTCATCTGGTACGGATTGATTCCCGTCGCTGATACCGATCCGACTGCGCTCGCTGGCCTCGCCGCAAAAACCGAGTTGCCAATCACGCGCAAACTTTTTGCCCGCCGGCTCGCCGAGGACATCGAGAAAAATCCCGCGCCGTTGAATCAATTGGTCAAACTCTCCGTCGCGAAACCCGCCGCGTTCCAAACCGACATTCTCAACGGCATCGCCGAAGGACTCGCCGGCTGGCACAAAGCCACGAAGCCCGCTGGCTGGGACGCGCTGGCCGCGAAACTGAGCGACTCGGTGGAAGCGGTGTTGCGCGACCGCGCGCGAGATCTGAGTGTCTTGTTTGGCGATGGCCGCGCGCTCGACGCGGTGAAAACAGTCGCACTCGATCAGCGCGCTGACCTCAGCGCCCGCAAAGCCGCATTGCAGACGCTCATCGACAACCGCGCGCCCGACCTGCGGCAACTTTGCGAGCAACTGGTCGGCGTGCAGTTTCTGAATTCGGTCGCCGCGCGCGGCCTGGCGAGTTTCGACGATCCGGCGGTCGGCGTGAAACTGGTCAGATCTTACCGGCAGTTCCATCCATCCGAGCGCGGGCAACTGCTCTCCGCGCTCGTGTCGCGCGCCACTTTCGCCAACGCCCTGCTGGACGCCGTGGCCGAAAAGAAAATTCCGCGCGAAGACATTTCGGCCTTTCACGCGCGGCAGATGCGCAGCCTCAATAACGCGGCGTTGAACAAGAAACTCGCGGACGTGTGGGGGGAACTTCGCGATTCGTCTGCGGACAAACAACAGCTCATCGCCAGATGGAAAACGCAGTTCACTCCCGTTGTGTTAGGCAAAGCCGACAAGAGCCAGGGCCGCGTCGTGTTCAACACCGCGTGCGCCGCCTGCCACACGCTTTACAGCGAAGGCGGAAAAGTTGGCCCCGACCTGACCGGCGGCGGCCGCGACAATCTCGATTATCTGCTGGAAAACATCGTGGACCCGAGCGCCGTGGTGACTGCCGATTTCCGCATGTCCGTCGTCGAACTCAAAGACGGGCGCGTGCTCAACGGCCTCATCGCCGCCAAAACCGAGCGCACGCTCACACTCAAGACGATGACCGAAACGCTCACCATCGAGCGCAGTGAGATCACCGCCATCCGCGAATCACCGTTGTCCTTGATGCCGGAGGGATTGCTCGAAGCGTTGACGGCGGAACAAGCGCGCGACCTCGTCGCTTACCTGATGCACAAGGCCCAGGTGCCAATGCCGGTCGCCGGCAAATACAGTTCGCATTGACCGGTCGAATAATATAAACAAACGAGTAGATCATAACATCAGGGCCGAACACGCACGATGATTCCAAGTATTTTGAATTTACGAAGCCTGGCAATTGATTTGAAGAACGCGCGCCAGCGGCTTTCCAAATTCATTCTCGTGAGTGGCTTCGCAGCCAGCATGGCGCCGTTCAGCGGTTTTGCTGCGGAGTCCCATATTGAACATCGCCTGATGTTCTTCGAGTATGGCAAAGGCCCGAACCGGCTTCTCGAACTGGACGCAAGCGGCAAGTTGGTTTGGGAACACAAGCCGCCGAGCCTCGCGGTCATCTTCCACGTGCTGCCGAACGGCAACGTGCTTTACGCCTACGGCGGCAAGCCGACCGGCGTCCGCGAGGTGACGCGCAAGGGCGAGGAGGTTTGGAATTACGTGAGCCAGTGTCCACAGGTGCTGGGCTGCGATCGCCTCCGCAACGGCAACACTCTAGTGGCTGAGCAAGGACCTTGTCAGGCGGTTGAAGTGACTCCGAAAGGCGAGGTCGTCCGTATCACCCCGCTCAAGACGAGCCACGAAAGCTACCACCTCCAGGTGCGCAACATTCACAAGCTGGCGAACGGAAACATTCTCGCGGCCCACGAAGGTGAAGGCGCGGTGCGTGAAGTGGACGTCGATGGCAAGGTCGTCTGGGAATACACCGGCGTCGAGAACGCGGGCGACGCCCAGCGCCTGCCGAACGGCAACACGCTCATCTCCTGCGGCACACAGAAGCGGGTGATTGAGGTCACGCCCGACAAGAAGATCGCCTGGCAATTCACCACCGCCGATGCGCCAGACCTGAACATCACCTGGGTGTCGAGCATCCAGCGGCTGACGAACGGGAATTTGCTCGTCGGAAATTTCCTGCGTGGACAGGAAGGCAAGGGCGTCCATGCCTTCGAAGTCACCCGGGACAAGAAGGTCGTGTGGAAATGGGACGACCACAGTTCCATCAAATCACTCACCACCGTCCGTGCGCTCGATTGACATGTCTTCGACTTGGACAAACTCCGCGCGCCTGTGGTGGGCCGAATGTGCATTCACGCTTCTGCTGTGCGCGAGTCTGTCCGTTCTGGCGGCGGCGCCTGTTGCCCCGGAGCATTGGGCGTTTCAGCCGGTGCAGCGCCCAACCATCCCCGCGCCCGGAAATCGGAAATCGGAAACCGGAAATCAGATCGATGCCTTCATCCTCGCCAGACTCGGCGAACGCCAACTTGCGCCGCCCGCTGACAAACGCACGCTTATCCGGCGGGCGACGTTCGACCTCATCGGTCTGCCGCCGACGCCGGAGGAAGTCGAAGCGTTCCTGGCCGACACTTCAAAGGACGCGTTCGCCAAGGTGGTCGATCGGCTGCTGGCGTCGCCGCACTATGGCGAACACTGGGGCCGCCACTGGCTGGACGTGGTGCGTTACGCGGACACGGCGGGCGAGACGGCGGATTACCCGGTGCCGGTCGCATGGCGCTATCGCAATTACGTCATCGACGCCTTCAACGCGGACAAGCCTTACGACGAATTCCTGCGCGAGCAAATCGCCGGAGACATCCTGGCCCGGCAGGGGCCGCGCGAGCAGTTTGCAGAACGAATGACAGCCACGGGCTACCTGGCCATCTCGCGGCGGTTCGGGTTCGACTCGGAAAATTACAATCACCTCACCATCCAGGACACGCTCGACACGCTCGGCCAGAGCGTGCTGGGACTGAGCCTGGGCTGCGCGCGTTGCCACGATCACAAATACGATCCGGTGACGATGCACGAATACTACGCGCTCTACGGCATCTTTGACAGCACGCGCTACGCGTTCCCGGGTTCCGAGCAGAAGCAGAAATATCGGTCGATGGCGCCGCTCCGTCCGGGAAACGAAGCGGACGCGGACTGGCGCGAATTCGACGCGCGCATCGCCGCGATGGTCCGCAAATTGGAGAAGCACAAGCAGCCGTCGCCCACGGCTGTGCTGCGTTCGCTGGCGGACATGGACGGCGATTTCGAGATGCAGGCGATTGCGGCGGGCGGAAGCCGCGGCGTGCTGGTGCCGCCGTGGATTTACGAAGGCACCATCGCGGTGACTCGCGAGGCGCAAAGCCCGTTTGGAAACCTTTATCCGCTCGGCAAGGCGGGCGCGACGCTCCCGTCCGGCACGAACCACTATCAATTCGGCCAGGCGCTGCATCCCGCGCGCTCGCACGAGGCGGGCGGCAGATTGTTCGTCAATGTCGATTTCAGGGTGGCGACAAACGCGGCCACCGCGACCGGACGGCATCGGTTCTGGATGGGTTCGCATGACGCGACGCCATCACCAGCCTTCGAGATTCTGGTGTCGCAGGACTCGCTGTCGCTTCGCAACGCTGCTGGCGACTTGCAATTACTCGCTCCTGTTCAAGGGGCGGCGTGGCACAACCTCCAGTTCACGCTCGACCTCGATGCCCGAACCATCGCCGGGGAAGTCAGCGCGTCCGCGGGTTCAAGGCGCTTCGACGCGCGCCCGTTGCTTCCCAAGTGGAACGGCTCGCTCGACTACGTGGGCGTGGCGTCGGAGGCGAGCGACTCGGAGCGAATGCCCGGCCTGGACATCGACAACATCGGCGTGCGTGACACGGCGATTCTGTCGCTCGTCGCTGCGGCGGAGAAAGCGGGCGAGCAGGAGCCAATTTTGTCGAGCCTGACTGATCAGATCCAGCGACTCGCCGGAATCGATGGCGACTTTGAATTGCAGTCAGCGGACACGCCGCCAGCAAAACCCTGGGGACCCAGACCCAACAGCGCGGTGAAAATCTCCGCGCAATCGCAAAGTCCCTACCGGCACATTCACGGGTCGGGCGAACTCGGTATCCGCCTCCCGCCCGGTCCCGCCTACAACGGTTTCGGACAGACGCTCACCAACGCGTGGAAGGCGGCCAAGACCGGTCGCCTGCACGCCAGCTTCGACTTTCGTTACACGACCGAGGCAAACGCGGCTGGCTCGTGGCGGTATTATCTCGGGCACGGTCCGGGTTCCTCGGCTGCGGTCGAGTTGTTCATCAGCGACGGGCAATTCACGCAGCGCAGCGGCGACGCTCGATCGGCAGTGGCTCCACTGCGCGCCGGTGAATGGTACCACGTCCAGTTCGCACTCGACCTCAAAGAGAAGAATTACACTGGCTGGATCGGCACGCCATCCGAGCGCACGGAATTCCGCGGCAGCATTCCCACCGGCTGGGACGGTACGATTGACTACACGTTCATCGACAGCTACGGGCACCTCAGCGGAGTGAGGCCGGCCCTGGACAGCGACAACTTCACCATCTCCGAGACGCCGCTGCCGGGCTTTGAAGCGAAGGCGGTGGAGTCCCTGGCGGAGGGCAAGTCGAAGCGTGAGAAAGTTGCCGCGCTTCGCCGACAGTTGGCCGGCGTGCAGGCGGACCTCGACAAAACGCGCCGCGAGTTGGAGGCCGCGCTGGCCGAGGGTCCGTCGGAACTCGCCTACGCCGTGGTGGAAGGCACGCCGCACAACGCGCGCATCCAAATGCGCGGCGATCGCGATCAACCGGGCGCCGAAGTGCCGCGGGGTTTTATCCGCGCGCTCGGCGGTGGCGAGTTGCCCCGCGAAGCCACGGGCAGTGGCCGCCTTGAACTCGCGCAATGGCTCACGCGCCCCGACAACCCCCTCACCGCGCGCGTCATGGTGAATCGCATCTGGCAATATCATTTCGGACGCGGTCTCGTCGCGACACCCAACGATTTCGGCCGGCGCGGCCAGCCGCCGACGCATCCCGAACTGCTGGATTATCTCGCCACCCGCTTCGTCGCCGGCGGCTGGTCGGTGAAGGCGATGCACCGGCTCATCATGGCGAGCGCGGTGTATCAACAATCCTCCGTAGCAGCCGACGTAAAGAAGCTCACTTCAACTGCCGCGAAAAAGGATCAGAGCCTCCTCACATCGGCTGCTACGAGTGAAGGAAGTTTCTCCCCCTTCCCCCGCCGCCGACTGACGGCGGAGCAACTGCGCGATTCCATCCTGTTCGTCAGCGGCGAATTGGATCGCGAACCGGGACGCGGCCACACCTTCCCGTCGCCCACGGGCTGGGGCTTCACGCAGCACGCACCGTTCAGCGCCGTTTACGACCACAACAAGCGGAGCGTTTACATCATGACGCAGCGGCTCAAGCGCCATCCGTTCCTCGCGTTGTTCGATGGCCCCGACCCGAACGCTAGCACCGCGACGCGCACCGTTTCCACGGTCCCGACCCAGGCGCTCTACTTCATGAACTCCTCATTCGTCCATGAGAAGGCGGAGAAGTTTTCCCGAAAACTCGAGCGAGCCTCGGCGTCCAATGCGGAACGCATCGACCTCGCCTACGCGGAGGCGCTGGGCCGTCCGCCGAGTGAGGCCGAGCGCACCGAAGCGCTCGAGTTCCTGGATGCCTACCAGGCGGAACTCGGCGTAGTGGATGCGCGTCAGGCCGAAGGCTCCGCGTTGGCCGCGTTCGCGCGGGCGTTGTTCGCCAGCAATGAATTCATGCACGTTGATTAAAAGAAGCCATGCACGACCGATTCGTCTTTGATCCCTCCCGGCGCGGCTTCCTCCGCTCGCTCGCTGGCGGCTCGGTGCTGCTGCCCGGCCTCGTTTCGCAGCTTTTGGCCGAGAGCGCCGCATCCGCCGGCGGCGGCGATCCGCTCGCGCCGAAGCTTGCGCATCATCCGGCGAAGGCGAAGCGCGTCATCTTTCTCTACATGAGCGGCGGCGTCTCGCACGTCGATTCGTGGGACCATCGCCCGAAACTGTTCGCGGACGCCGGCAAGACCGTCGCGGTGAACGAATTCCAGGGACGCAAGGGCGACTTCAAGATGTTCCTCAAACGCCCGCAATGGGAGTTCTCCCGCCACGGCCAGAGCGGCACGGAAGTCAGTTCGCTCTTCCCGCAGATGGCGCAATGCGTCGATGACCTGTGCGTCATCCGCTCGATGAAGTCCGATCACACCAACCACTACGAGGCGACGCTGGGCATTCACACCGGCTCGTTCACGTTCGCGCGGCCGAGCGTCGGCGCGTGGGTCAGCTATGGACTCGGCACCGAGAACCGCAACCTGCCGTCGTTCGTCGTCATCGCCCCCAAAACTCCATACGCCGGCAGCCAGGTCTGGGCGAGTGATTTCCTGCCCGGTGCGCATCAAGGCACGCTCGTACTGCCCGGACCCGAGCCGGTGGCCAATCTCCGCCGCCGCGTGCCGACCTCGCGACTGCAGGAACTGGAGTTGGGCATCCTCGCGCGCATGAACCAGCGTCACCTTGCCGCCCGGCCGGAAGACCCGCTGCTCGCGGCGCGGATGAAATCCTTCGAGACAGCGTTTGGCATGCAGAGCGAAATGCCTGACGTGTTTGACCTCTCGAAGGAAACCGACGCGACGTTGAAGCTCTACGGCCTGCCGCGCGGCAGCACGCAAGGTTTCGCCTGGCAATGCCTGATCGCCCGGCGCCTCGCCGAACGCGGCGTGCGGTTTGTCGAACTGATCGACGTCGGCTCGTCCGATAACTGGGACGCGCACGGCGACATGCTCACACACACACCGCTGGCCCGCAACGTGGACCAGGCAGTGGCAGGTCTGCTCCGCGATTTGAAGTCGCGCGGCCTGTTGGACGACACGCTGGTCGTGTGGACCACGGAATTTGGCCGCACCCCGTTCAACAGCGCCGCCGATGCGAAGGGCCGCGAACATCATCACTGGGTTTTTTCCTCGTGGCTGGCGGGCGCGGGGGTTAGGCCGGGGACGGTCTTCGGCGAGTCCGACGATTACGGCATCAACGTGGCGAAGGACGCCGTCCATGTGCATGACTTCCATGCGACGATTCTTCATCTCATGGGACTGGATCACGAACGCCTGACCTACCGCCACAGCGGTCGGGATTTCCGGCTGACTGATGTGGCGGGGAATGTGGTGAAAGGTATTCTGGCATGAAGGAACGTTTCAAAGGCACCGCGGTCCTTCTCGCCATAGTGGTTAGCGCGTTGACCGACCGCGCCGCAGGCTCTCCGGCGGTTCGATCGCTCGAACGCGATTTCTCGAAGCAAACCAGGCCGATGCTCAAACAGTATTGCCTCGGCTGCCACTCGGCGGAAAAGCACAAGGGCGACCTTGACCTCGAGCGGTTCACTTCGCTGTCCGAGGTGATGAAACATCCCAAGGTCTGGCAGGGTGTCCTTGAGCAGCTTGGTCTTGGGGAAATGCCGCCGAAGGAAAAACCCCAACCGACGCCGGCCGAACGCGAGCGGCTGCTGGCGTGGGTGGGCAGCGCCCTGGACGAAGCAGCGAAGGCCCGGGCAGGCGACCCCGGCCCGGTCGTGCTGCGACGGCTCTCGAATGCCGAATACAAATACACCATCCGCGACCTGACCGGAGTCGAGTCGCTCGATCCGGCAAAGGAGTTCCCGGTCGATTCGGCGTCGGGTGAAGGCTTCATGAACGTCGGCAACTCGCTGGTGATGTCGCCGTCGCTGGTCACGAAGTATCTCGACGCGGGCAAGGACATCGCGAATCACGCCGTGCTGTTGCCGGACGGAATTCGCTTTTCACCGAGCACTTCGCAGCGGGATTGGGCTGAGGAAAAGCTCGCGGCCATCCGGGCATTTTACGCGCAGTTCACGGAAAAGGGCGGCGGTTCGTCCGTGAACCTGCAAGGCATCAAGTTCGACACCAAGGACGGCGGCGTGCTGCCGCTGGAGAAGTATCTCTCATCCACGATCACAGAACGTGAGGCGCTCAAGTCGAAGAAGAAATCAATTGCGGACGTGGCGCGGGCCGACGGGCTTAACGCCAGGTATCTGGGCACCCTCTGGCAGGCTTTGAATGACACGAAGCCGTCGCTCATACTCGACCCCATCCGCGCCCAGTGGCGCGACGCGAAGTCCGGTGATGCCGGTGCGCTCGTTCGCGGCATCGCGATCTGGCAGCAATCGTTGTGGCGCTTCACGCAGGTCGGGCACATCGGCAAGCGCGACGGCCCGAAGGCGTGGCAGGTGCCGGTGACGCCGCTCGCCAGCACGCGCGAGGTGCGAATGAAAATTCCCGCGCCCGCCGCCGGAAAGAACGAAGTCACCTTGTATCTGGCTGCGTCTGACGCCGGCGACGGAAACGCGAGTGACTTCGCCGTGTGGGAGAATCCGCGTCTCGTCGCTCCCGGCCGTCCGGACCTTTCGTTGCGTGACGTGCGAGCCGCCGTGGACGCGCTGATGATGCATCGCGAGAAGGTTTTCTCCGGCGCTGCCAAGTGTCTTGCTGCCGCGGCGGAAATTACTGGTTCACCGGATATGGACACCGTGGCGAAGCTGGCGCAGAAGCACGGTGTCGAGCCAGCGGTGCTCGCAGCGTGGCTGGATTGCCTTGGCATTGGCGCCGGCGAGGCGCGCATCGATTCGCGCATGACGCAGAAGACGGAGAGTTTGCAGAGCTACGATTTCATAAAGGGCTGGACGGGTGCGGACGCGTTGAGTGTGATCGCGAATTCCTCCGACCAGCACGTGCGCGTGCCGGGCAATATGAAACCACACGGGGTCGCCGTGCATCCGTCGCCAAAACTTCGCGTCATCGTCGGCTGGCGCAGTCCGGTCGCGGCCACGCTGCGCGTTGAGGGTGTGGTGCAGCACGCGCATCCCGAGTGCGGCAACGGCGTCGAGTGGTTTCTGGAACTGCGGCGTGGCAACTCGCGGCAGCGGCTCGCGGCGGGCACGTCGCAGGGATCGAAGGAAGTGAAGTTCGGGCCGTTCGAGAATCTCGCGGTGCAGCCCGGCGACGTCATGTCACTGGTCATCGGGCCGCGCGACGGCAATCACTCCTGCGATCTGACGGCGGTGGATCTCAATCTGAGCGATGGCACACGCACGTGGGATCTGGCCAAGGACGTTTCACCAAACATTCTCGCCGGCAATCCGCACGCGGACAGCCTCGGCAACGCGGGCGTGTGGCATTTCTACAGCGAGTTGGACAAGGGCGGCGCGGAGCCGGTGCTGCCGGCAGGCTCGTTGCTGGCGAAATGGCAGTCCAGTCCAAGCGCCGAGGAGAAGCAACGCATTGGCGGGGAACTGCAGAAGCTTCTGCTCGGCAGCGCCGCCGGTCTCGCGAAGGACGCGCCGGATGCCGCGCTTTATCGCCAACTCACTTCGCTGAATGGGCCGCTGCTTTCCTCCATCTTGCGTAGCAGCGGGCGTGAGTCCGCTCAAACTTCTCCCACAGAAAGTCAGAGCCGACTCACGTCGGCTGCTACTCAATGGGGATTAGACCCCGCACTCTTCGGCAAACATCCCAACGGGGCGAAGGTCAGCGCGACGAGCCTGTGCGTCCGCGCCCCGTCGGTTATCGAAGTGCGCCTGCCCGCTGACCTGGTGGAAGGCTGCGAGTTTGTGAGCACCGGCGCGTTGCATAAGGAAACTGGAGTCGAAGGTAGCGTGCAGATGCAAGTGCTGACGACCAAGCCGGCCGGCGCCCCGGGACTCGCCGCAGGCTCCTCGAGGGAACAGGGCGGCAAGAGCACCTGGTCTGATGGCGAACGGCCTGTCGTCTCCGACTCTCCCATCATCGTGAGCGACGGCAGCGCGACGCGGAAGCGGATCGAGACCGCGCTCGATGATTTCCGGCAGTTGTTCCCCGCCGCGCTTTGCTACACGAAGATCGTGCCCGTCGATGAGGTCGTGACGCTGACGCTCTACTATCGCGAAGATGACCAACTGCGCCGGCTTATGCTCGACGACGCGCAGGCCGCCGAGATCGACCGTCTCTGGGCGGAGCTGCACTACGTCAGTCACGACGCGCTCAAGCTCGTCGATGCGTTCGAGCAACTCTGGCAATACGCCACGCAGGACGCCGACCCGAGTGCCTTCACTCCGATGCGCGAGCCAATCAAACAGCGTGCGGAAGAGTTCAAGAAGCTGCTCGTGGACACGCAGCCGAAGCACCTCGACGCCGTGCTGAAGTTCGCCGATGGCGCGTATCGTCGCCCACTGATCGATGCGGAGAAGGAAGAACTGCGCGGCTTGTATCGCAAGCTGCGCGCGGAGGAGATTCCCCACAACCAGGCCATTCGCCTCACGCTTGCGCGCACGCTGGTGACGCCCGCGTTTCTCTATCGCGCCGAGAAGCCAGGTCCGGGCGACAAAGCCGGGCCGGTGAGCGATTGGGAACTCGCCACGCGCCTGAGTTACTTCCTGTGGTCGTCTGCGCCTGACGCTGAACTGCGCGCCGTCGCCGCCAGCGGCAGGCTTCGCAAGCCCGACGTGCTCGCCGCGCAGACGCGGCGCATGCTCCAAGACCCGCGCACGCGCCGGCTCGCCACCGAGTTCGCCTGCGCGTGGCTGCACATCTACGACTTCGACGAGCTGGGCGAGAAGAGCGAGCGGCACTTCCCGACCTTCACCGGCCTGCGCGGCGCGATGTATGAGGAAACGATTCGTTTCTTCACCGACCTGTTCCAGAACGACGGCTCCGTGCTGAACATCCTCGACGCCGATTACACCTTCCTGAACGCCGACCTCGCGAAGCATTACGGCATGGAAGAAACATTTCGTAGGAGTCGACGTGAGGAGACTCTGACTAAAACCCGAGACCCGAAACTGGAACCTCGAAATAATCAGACTCTCGTTACCTCGACTCCTACGAATAATGAGGACGGCTGGCGCCGGGTCGATGGCGTGAAGCAGTTTGCGCGCGGCGGTATCCTTGCCCAGGCGACGACGCTGGCGAAACAATCGGGCGCATCGCGCACCAGCCCGATCCTGCGCGGCAACTGGCTCTGCGAAGTGTTGCTCGGCGAGAAACTGCCGCGTCCGCCCAAGGACGTACCGCGACTGCCCGAGGACGAGGCCACCGAGACGCTCACCGTCCGCCAGCTCACGGAAAAGCACAGCACCGACCCGAAATGCTACGGCTGCCATCGCCGCATCGACGCGTACGGCTATTCGCTGGAAGCCTACGACGCCATCGGCCGCTTCCGCGAACGCGACCTCGGCGGCCGTCCCATCGACACGCACGCGAAGGTCATGGACGGCTCGGAGTTCGACGGCCTCGACGGCCTGCGCAATTACCTGCTCACGCAGCGCCGAGATGCGTTCCTGAAACAATTCTGTCGCAAGCTGCTTGGATACTCTCTCGGCCGCGGCGTGATGCTCTCCGACAACCCGCTGATTTCCGAGATGCGCGACCAACTCAAGAAGCACGACTACCACATCAGCGCCGCCATCGAGGCGGTTGTCCGCAGCAAACAGTTCCGCGAGATTCGCGGGAAGGAAATGGCGAGTGAGGAGTGAGAGATTGCTTCTGGCATACAGCGCGAAGAATGAGCATCCTTGATTCGTAGAAACTATGCCGAAGCCGCTCACTGTCGAACTGCTCCAGAAGGAAGCTACCAGCTTCGCCAAGGCCGAATCGAAACACCCGGAACCGAGCCTGTTCGGAGTGACGGATGGCAAGGCAGTCGGCACCTACTTGGAACACAAGTTCCAGACCCTACTCCAAAAGCGCTACACCTACGGGCGGGGCAATTCAGCCAAGGGCATCGACTTTCCTGAGCTTGGCGTGGACATCAAGGTCACGAGCATCCGTCAGCCGCAGTCGTCCTGCCCGTTCAAGAGTGCGCGGCAGAAAATCTACGGACTTGGCTATTCGTTGATCGTGTTTGTTTACGACAAGCGCGACGACGAGAAGTCCCGCACCTGCCGCCTCGACATTCAGCACACCATCTTTGTCCAGAAGGAGCGGACATCGGATTACCAGACCACATCGGGCCTCCGCCGTCTGATCGAGAATAACGCCAATCGCGATGACATCCTCGCTTTCTTTGAGGATCGCTACATGCCGTTTGAGGAACCGGCGGCTGTTCGCCTCGCGGAGAAAGTCTTGCGCCACCCGCCTGCCATCGGATCTCTGGGCGGCTACCGCCAAATGAAGTGGCGATCCAGTTTTGACCGGCTCATCGCATGCGCGAGTTGAACTGACGGCACTGACCTTTACGCCAAGACGCTGAACTGATAGGGAATCGACAGATGCAGACACCCGCACATAAACCGGTTGAACCAATTGTGAAGCCGTTTGACGAAACGGTTCAAGAGCGCGGTTCTGCGCCTTTGTCATTCGGGCCTCAACTTTGGTCGGCGGCTGACCGCTTGCGTGGCCATCTGGACGCGGCGGAATATAAACACATCGTCTTGGGCCTCATTTTTCTTCGCTTTCTCTCCACGACAGACGACGTGCCTTTGAAGCAAATGGCTTTTGTGTTGAAGGATGGTGAGGCGTTCCAATGCGGCATGGAAGAAAAGATCAAACAGTTTGTGAGCAACTGGGGCAGAAGTTTACGCTAAGGCATGAGCACGAAGACCAAACTCAACGGGCACGCCCGGAAACAAACGCCTACCGCAAGCAAGGCTTCCCCGGAAGTATGGTCGTTTTTCAGCGGAGCAATGGGGCTCGACTTGGGTTTGGAGATGGCCGGAGTCCATCCAACGCTCGCTGTCGAAATTGATTCTTGGTGCTGCGCAACAGTTCGGCGGAATCGTCCTTCGTTGACACTGGTTGAAGGGGACGTGACCAAGATGACTGGCGCGGAACTCCGCGAACTTCGAGGATGCTCCGGCGAAGTCGAGTTAGTGGTGGGCGGTCCGCCATGTCAGAGTTTTTCGCCCGGCGGCAAACGAGCGGCGTTGAGCGACCCACGCGGCAATCTGATTTACGAATACTTTCGCCTCATCAGCGAAATCCGTCCGAGATATTTTGTGATGGAGAATGTCGCCAACCTCATCACGGCTGCGCTGAATCATCGACCCATCAAGGACCGACCGGGCAAGCATTGGAATCTTCGCGCTTACTCCAATGGCCGACCGTTGGCAGAAGATGGGGTCGCGCCTTTGGAAGATGATGAGCTTTCAGGTTCGGCGATTCGCCAAATCCTCAACGACGTTCAGGGCCTGAACTACCACGTAACATTCGGAGTTTTGGATGCGGCAGACCTCGGCGCTCCGCAGCATCGGTTGAGGTTCGTTATGTTCGGTGCGCGTGATGGCTTTCCTCCAGCATTGCCAACGCCTACTCACGGAGACGGCGTCCGTGGATTGTTGCCGTTCAGAACCGTGAGGGACGCCATCTGGGATATTCGACTCAATCCAGGGCCACATAGTTCTTACACGGAGGATATGGCAGCTTATTTCGCGCTGATTCCACCGGGCGGCACTTGGCGCAATCTGCCAATCGAACTTCAAAAATCAGGTCTTGGCCCAGCCTACGAATCAGGCGGCGGCAAGACTGGGTTCTTCCGTCGTCTCGATTATGACGGGCTGTCACCGACCGTCACCACCAAACCCAATCGCAAGGGAAGTGCGATGTGTCATCCCGAATTCGTGCGTCCGATTTCCGTATGGGAATGCGCGCGCCTCCAGGGATTCCCAGATGACTGGATTATTGAAGGCCCGATGAACCAGCAGTATCAGCAGATTGGAAACGCCGTTCCTACCTATCTGGGCAAGGCCATCGGCGAGAAATTTCTCCCACTGCTTCAGACTGCGGCTGATGATGCCGTTGTTCCAGCGCCACGATTGGAGCATATGCTGGAAGTTGCTAGTGCTCGTCTCCGGCGCGCGGCGTGTAATAAACGTGGTCGAAATTCGACTCCTGACCTTTTCGGACAACTCGCATGAGCTTGCCGATTCTACATCTGCCGGCCGCGCACCCGTTTCACAAACTCCCTGAGCCACTTCGCGAACAACTCGCAGCCGCGCAACGCAACCTTATCCATCTGGAATTTCCAACGGCTGGCGCGGTCTGCTCGCGAGTGTTCGACGAACTCCGCATCCGCGTGACAACCCCAGCGGACTTGGCGGGGAGGCCGGTTGGCGAACTGGTGGACCTCCCGTTTCAAAAGCTGTCCAAACTCATGTTTGGGATTGTGCAGCGCGCCGGAGTGCCGGAAGCGTCCGTTGACAATCTTTCCAAAGCGGTCGCCCAACGCGTCCAACTTCTCCGTGCGTTCCCAAACCCGGACAAAACCCTTGAGGCAATTGAGGCGAAGATTCTTGAGGTCGTTGAAAGCCTGCCCAAGACGGCGGCGGACATTGAGCGTGGCAAGAATCCGGGAGACGTGCTTGACCCCTACATCCTGGCGGCATCGCAGCATCTGCTTTTCGCTGGGGATTTCGGGCCGACCGTGGGTGCTGCTGTTTCCCACAAGGCATTGATGATGATTGAAGGGCTGATTGGTCACCTTCACGAAGACGTTCTCGGCGAGATGCGCGGCAACATCCGAGCGCCAGAGCCGCGTGGCGAAAATCAGGAACAAATCAGCCTTGAAACGAATCCATTTCCCGGGGCGGACTTGGTTCAGCCACCGTGGAGCGCAAAGATTCCGCTGAGGTTTCACCAAATCAAAAACAAGACCGGTTCGGCGAAAGGCGGCGACGGGAAAAGATTGGGCGACCAGTTGCAGCGGTTGAAGAACACTTACGGTGGTGAAATCTTCTACGACGCGCTCATCGGGAATACCCTTCGCGGCCATCGTTCTCGTGCTGGCGTTGAGGGCGCTGCGCCATCCGTTGTGGTTTTGGTTGGCGAAGCCGCGTTTGAAGAACTGACCGCCAGTCAACAAGGGCCGCAGTTATTGCTTCGTGTCTATCAGGCAGCATTTCAAGAAGTCGCGAGAAAGTCCGGCTACAGCGTCGAACAGATTTCTGCCACGATACTTGACGCATTCCGTGCCCGTGCTGATGAGCTTGGCGAGGGATTCTTGGAATCAGTTTTGCGCGTGGCAACTTCCGGTCCAAAGTCGGAGCAAGACAGTCGCCCATCCGCGCGTGGCGATTCGGCTTCTGTTGTGCGAGAAGAGCACTCAGCCGGCGGTTCGTGGCTTTTTGCGTCACCTGAATCATCCGGTGGCGTAAACTACAGGAAGACGAAAAAACGAAAGAGGTGAACGGATATGAATCGCGTTTGCATTGAACCAACCAAGTTCACTGACCTGCGCAGCGGCGGGGAGAGCTTCGGTTGGCGGGCCTTTGACGATTACTCCCAAGCATACGACGGCAGTTGGAGCAAAGCGGATATGCCCGAAGATGATGTGGTGTTCCTGAAGCGCGTGTTGGCAACGAGTGAGGACAAGGCGTTGTGGGCGATGGTCGACTTTTGCAGTGACTTCAGGCAAGGCATCCATGTTGGTGACAATTTCGTTGATTGGCCAGAACTTTCGCCGCTCTTGGGATTTGTCCGCGCCTAATGAAGTCAGTTTCCCCATCCGGCAAATGATGAAGTATTTGAAGGCATGGCCGTCTAAACCCAACTGATTATGACCACACACCAATTCTCCCGTCGCACGTTTCTCCGCGGAGTCGGAGTCACGATGGCGCTGCCGTGGATGGAATCGCTCACCGTCTGGGGCGATTCGCCGCCCGCCGGGGTCAAGCCCGCCAGCGAAGCGCCCGTGCGCCTGGCCGTGCTGTTTTCCGGCAACGGCTTTCACTCGAAGGAATGGTGGGCCAAGGGCGAGGGCAAACAGATGGAGCTGGGCAAAGTGCTCGCGCCGCTCACCGATTTCCGGGAGAAGATGCTGTTCGTCCGCGGCCTTTACAACGAGGAGGCGCAGAAGGGAAACATCCACAGTTCGCAGACGGGCAACCTGCTGTCCGGCGCGCCGCTGGCGTCCGGTGGTGAGATTCGTTCCGGCACGAGCATCGACCAGTTGCTCGCGCAGCGTTACGGCCATTCGACCAAGGTGCCGAGTCTCGTGCTGGGCTGCGAGAAGTCGAATCCGTCCGTCCACAAGAATTACTCGATGCTTTATAGCTCGCACATTTCGTGGAGCTCGCCGACCACGCCGACGCCGCTGGAGATTTATCCCGCGCTCGCGTTTGACCGGCTGTTCAAGGACGAGGTGAGCAAGGGCGACAAGAGCGTGCTCGACGCCGTGCTGTCCGACGCGACGGACTTGCGCCGTCACATCAGCGCGAACGACCAGCACAAGCTCGACGAATATCTCGACTCCGTGCGCGACGTGGAGCAGCGCATCGAAAACGCCGGCAAGAAGGGTGAGTTGCAAGGCTGGCGTCCGACGCTCGACGCGCAGATGGCCGTGCGCAAGCACCCGCGCCCCGCCGATGGCATCCCGCAGGACATCGCCGAGCACATGAAGCTGATGTGCGACATCCTGGTGCTGGGTTTCCAGACCGACACCACGCGCATCACCACGCTCAAGTTGAACAACGATCACAGCTCGCTGCGTTTTCCCAACCTCGGCGTGGATTACATGATTCACCACTTGCTTTCGCACAGTGACACGGCGGACTGGCTGAAGGTGAACCAGTTCTTTCTCGAACAAGTCGCCTACATCGCGCGCAAGCTTGACGGCATCCAGGAAGGCCCGCGCACGCTGCTCGACAACACCATGCTGATGTATTGCTCGTCGATGCTGAACGGCAACCACGATGCGTCGCAGCTTCCGGTCGTGATGCTCGGCGGTGCCGGCGGACGTCTCAAAGGCGGCCGCGTGCTCGACTACAAAGAAAAACCCGAACGCCAGATGTGCCGGCTCTATCTCTCCATGATGGACAAGATGAACGTGCGCCTGCCAAAGTTCGGCGATGCGGCGAAAGCGTTGGAAGAGGTTTGAAGATTCACGCTGCCATCACGGGACCGAACCTCTCATTACAAAATTGCCTGCGGCAATCGCGTGGACTCAACGCGCGTCGTGTTTCATCACATCGGCGTACGGCTTGCCATCAACGAACACTTGTTTGATCACAGCCCGGCCGTATGCGGGCACGGCGACTTGCACGGTGAGTTTGCCTTGTGGCCTCCCCGTGCCTTCGCGCACGTAGTAACGCTCCAGACCATACTCGACGCGCACGGTTTTCTGATCAGCTGTATTCCACCACCGTTGACTCTTGCCGTGCAGAACAACCTGGTTGGCTGCGGCAGAAATTTTTTCCGTCGATGCGTGGGCGACTTCGTAGAATTCACCGCGCGGTTCGAGCGCGACGAAAATCGTTTTGCCGGGCGGCGGCGCGTTCGTGATGGCGGGCGTAAACAGACTCAACGGCACATCGCTGATTTTGTAGCC
>JACPZS010000099.1 GCA_016195385.1 Verrucomicrobiota bacterium | reverse complement strand
TTCATTCCCGCTCATTGTTAACGTCTCCATGTTTGTGGCGAGGTTGCTACCGCAACCCCGCCTCCAGGGGACATTCTTATCGAGTTACAATGGGGACATTCTCATGGAGTTCCGACACCCTTTAATTCTTCACTTGCCGATGCGGAAGTTCGTAACGTATTCTCCGCGCTTGCGTTGACCGGCCGCAAATCAAAGGGGCAAACGGTTGGCTGGATAGCTCAGTCGGTAGAGCAGAGGACTGAAAATCCTTGTGTCGCCGGTTCAATTCCGGCTCCAGCCACCACTTTTCCCGCTTCCCAGAAATAATTCCGATCTCGTTTATGAATGGAGCTTCCTTCGGGCGCATCCTGCGTTCCAGTTGGTTGGCTCCGGCGGGTTTCGGTGAGCGCGATGCATCTGGCGCACGCAATACCCAGCTCGATCCCGGCCTTTCGTCACGACTTCAACCAATGCGCCGATCTTGTTCGTGGCTCGACATGCCGGTTCGCTTTGCTAGTTTGATCACATGAGTTTTGTCGCCGAGTTCGACGCGTTGCCGCTTGCTGGACTGTCGCAGTTGTCCATGACTGCGGTGCCTGTTTCCGTCCGCGAGAGCCTGCTCAAATCAATTCCTGAGTTGGCCGATTTCGCACGCTTGATTTCACCGGCGGCGGCGAACCTCCTTGAACCCATTTGCCAGCGCTCGCAGGCGCTGACACGGCAGCGGTTCGGAAAAACCATCCGTCTGTTTGCGCCGCTCTATCTTTCCAACGAGTGCATCAATAACTGCCAGTACTGCGGCTTCTCGCGCGACAACGCGATCCTGCGCGTTACGCTGTCGGTCGAAGAAGTCTTGCGCGAGGCGCGCGCGCTTAAGGCGCAAGGCTTCCGCAATCTCCTGCTCGTCGCCGGCGAGCATCCCAAATTCGTTTCCAACGGCTACCTTGCCGAATGCGTGCGGGCGCTGCACACCGAAGTTCCTGGCGTGTCGCTGGAAGTCGGCCCGATGGAGACGACGGAATATCGTTCGCTCGTCGAGGCCGGCGCAGAGGGATTGGTGGTTTATCAAGAATCCTACGACCGCGAAACTTACGCCGCGATGCACACGGCCGGGCCAAAACGAAATTTCAACTGGCGTCTCGAAACACCCGAGCGCGCCTACGCCGCGGGCTTTCGACGGCTGGGCATCGGCGCACTGTTCGGTTTGAGCGACTGGCGCCGGGAAGCGCTCGCCGTTGCTGCGCACGCGGAATTTTTGTTGCGTCATTGCTGGAAGGCGCAGCTTACGATTTCGCTGCCGCGCCTGCGCCCCTGCGCCGGCGAATTCGCGCCGTTGACGCAGATGTCGGATCGCGATCTGGTTCAGCTCGTCGGCGCATTCCGTTGTTGCTTCCCCGATGTCGGCCTGGTGCTCTCGACGCGCGAGCCGGCGACACTGCGCGACGGTTTAATCCCGCTGGGCGTCACGCTCATCAGCGCCGGCAGTCACACCGAGCCGGGCGGTTACACTGGAGCGGGCAAGGAAAACATTCACCGCACGGAACGCGGACGCATCGTCGATCTGGCTGCGAACGCCGGTGAATGGGCGCCCGTCGTGAGTCGAGCGACGAACGCGACCGGGCAATTTGAGATCGCTGACGAACGCTCGCCGCTCGAAGTCGCCGAACAAATCCGCCGGCTGGGCTACGAGCCGGTCTGGAAAGACTGGGACGCCGCGTTGAGTGCTTAACGGAGTTTTTGGAATCGTTTCGATGGTTGCCTCGCACACGGGCGTTCGCATAGTTTCTCCGCCCTGTGACGAAGAAAGAAACCAATCTCCTTGCGCGCCCAACGCGCGTCGGGTTGATCTCGCTCGGCTGCGCGAAGAATCTCGTCGATGCCGAGATCATGCTCGGCTCGCTGATGAAGGAAGGCGTGGAGATCACGAACGACGCGGCTTCGGCGGATGTCGTCATCGTGAACACGTGTTCGTTTATCGACTCGGCGCAGGAGGAGAGTGTCGATGCCATCCTGGAGTCCGATGAATTGCGGCAGGCGCGCAATCGTGGGCAGGGTTTGATCGTATCCGGCTGTCTGCCGCAGCGCTTTCGCGATGAATTGCCAACGCTCCTGCCCGAAGTCGATGCGTTCATGGGCATCGATCAAGTGGCGCAAGTCGGTGACGTGGTGAAACGGGCGTTGCAACATCGCGCGGAGCGGATGGCAAGCGAAAGTCCAAAGGCCAAAGTCCAAGGTCTAAAGTCCCATGCAGTCGCTCGATTTGCGGAATTGGAAAAACGGAGCAACTCAACTCACGACCACGAAGAGAATTTGCGCGGCACGACGAAGTTTGGAAAAACCAAAACCGTCGTCACTGCTCCGGCCCCCGACGCCGGACGCCAGACGTCATCCCCAATTCTTGACGTCAACCAACGTCCCACGTTCATTCCCGACTTCGCCACGCCGCGGTTTCGGCTGACGCCCCGGCATTTTGCGTACGTCAAAATCGCCGAGGGCTGCAACCACCCGTGCAGCTTCTGCATCATCCCGCGAATGCGCGGTTCGCATCGCAGCCGGACGCAGACGGACATTGTTCAGGAAGCGCGGCAACTGCGCGCGGATGGCGTGAAGGAGTTGAATCTGATTTCGCAGGACTCGACTTACTACGGACTGGATTTGCGGGCCGGCCACAGCCGCGCGATTTCGTCGCCAGAGAAATTCAACGCGGCGGCGAAGTCGTTGCCGACGGACGCGACGACGCTCTGCACGCTGCTGCGTGAACTCAACGCGCTGCCGGGAGATTTTTGGATTCGGTTGCTCTACACGCATCCGGCGCACTGGACTGACGAGTTGATTCAGACCATCGCCGCGTGTCCCAAGGTCGTGCGCTACGTCGATATGCCGCTCCAGCACATTCACGCGAACATGCTGGAGCGGATGCGTCGCGAAACCTCGCAGCAATACATCGTCGATTTGATCCGGAAAATCCGCGCGGGTGTGCCGGGCATCGCGCTGCGGACGACGTTCATCGTCGGGTTTCCCGGCGAGACGGACGCATATTTCAAAACGCTGCTGGAGTTCATTCGCGAAACGCGCTTCGAGCGGCTGGGCATCTTCACTTACTCGCACGAGGAAGGCACGCGCGCCGCGAAGATGGAACAACAGGTTTCCGACAAAGTGAAGCAACGCCGGCGCGAACAGGCGATGGCCGCGCAGCACGAAGTCGCGCAAGCGGTGTCCGAGTCGTTCGTCGGGCGCACGCTCAAGGTACTCGTGGAAAAGGAGGTCAACGCGAAGGAGTTGCAGGCCGCGAATATCAGCTCATGGGAGCACGGATTGATTCGCGAACACGACGCGCATACGAGCCAGCTTCGCGGGCGCTACCTCGTCGCGCGTGGCGAAGCCGACGCGCCGGACATCGACGGGCGCGTTTATGTGCGCGGTAATTTGCCGCTCGGAGAATTTTCCCGCGTCAAGATTGTCGGCCACACGGATTACGATCTCATTGCCGAGTCAGTGTCCGGCAGTTAAACCGATCCGGCATGGGCACGCTTGGATTAACCGCGTCGTCAACCTATGAGCACGCGAACTCAGAATGAGAAGAAGTTCGGCCAGTGGGATGAGTTGCCAAACGGCGGGCGGCGTTACCGGCTTGATGTGCCGGGGAAGTTGGGCTGGCTGGCTCGTTACCTCAAGGAAGTAAATGTGGAGGAAACAACCGTCCGTTTCTGGCAGGAGATATAAGACGACAAGGGAAACTTGGTCGAGACACACGAAAAATTCCCGGTGGATAAGGGACATCAGAACGCGTAGGCTGCCGCCGTGACGATCACGAAGAAAACGGTTGCCGACCAAATCGCCGCGTATCTTCATCGCGAGATCACGCTGGCACAGTTGGTGGACTGGTCGGAACGCGCTCTCCTGGACGGCGAGTTTGCCGAGCCGGATGCCAGGATACTTTCCTCCGTCATCGGCCGACTCGGCGTGGCCGACGTACGTGCGTTCGGCCTCGCGTGGGAGGATTGCGAAGGACTCCTTCGCCAGCTTGGTTTTACTCCACGGGTGGAAGTGGTCGCCACGTAGGTCGCTGCTTTCCGCGCATGGGCACGCTTTACTACGGCGACAACCTCGACATCCTTCGACGTTACCTGAAGGACGAAACGGTTGATCTCGTTTATCTCGACCCGCCCTTCAACTCCGCGCAGAACTACAACGCCTTCTTTCAGGAAAAGGACGGCAGCGCCGCCGCCAGCCAGATTCACGCCTTCGAGGACACCTGGCATTGGGACATCGAGACCAAGAAAGCCTACGACGCCGTCACCGAACAACCCGGCAAAGTCTCCGACGTGATGCAGGCGTTCTACACCTTTCTCGGCGGCAACGACATGATGGCCTACCTCACCATGATGTCCTCGCGCCTCGTCGAATTGCGCCGCGTCCTCAAACCGACCGGCTCGCTCTACCTCCACTGCGATCCGACCGCCTCGCATTACCTCAAGCTGCTGTGCGATGCGATAATGGGAAAGGATAACTACCGAAACGAAATAATCTGGAAGCGCACAACCGCAAAAAGTCTCGCCTTCCGTAGCCTGCCAAATAATCATGACATTCTTCTGCTCTACTCGAAGGGGGAGGACTTTGTCTGGAATCGTCCATTCAAACCATACGATTTAGCCAACCTCCAAGAGAAAACGGAAAAGAAATACTGCTTTAAGGACTCTGACGGCAGACGCTACACGCTTGGTGACCTTAACAATCCAAATCCAGATCGACCCAACTTAACTTACGAATTTCTCGGACACCGAAAGGTTTGGCGTTGGACAAAAGATCGAATGGAGGCCGCCTACAAAGCTGGCATTGTTGTTCAACCGAGTCCCGGAGCAGTCCCGCGAGTTAAGCGTTATCTCGACGAGCAAGAGGGTTGGCCACTTGATGATGTTTGGGATGATATTCCTCCGCTCAACTCGCAAGCTAAAGAACGCCTCGGCTACCCGACGCAAAAGCCCGTGGCCTTGCTGGAGCGGATCATCCAAGCCAGCAGCAATCCCGGCGACCTGGTGCTCGACCCGTTCTGCGGCTGCGGCACAACGATTGACGCGGCCGAAAAACTCGGCCGCGACTGGATCGGCATTGACGTGACGCAACTGGCCATTTCCCTCATCAAGAACCGCCTGCAAGACACCTACGGCAGCCGGATGAAGTTTGTGAGTGGCACGGCGGCGCAGGGTAGGGCGGGCAGTCCTCTGCCCGCCGCTGGTGGGGCGAGCGTCCCCGCGAGCCGGCTCGTCAGTAGCCTCGCCCCACCCGACTCCGACGGCGCGCACGGAGTGACGCGCCCTACCGAATCGCTCGTCCGCATCATCGGCGAGCCGACCACACCGAACGAGGCCGCCACGCTCGCCGAAGAAGACAAATACCAATTCCAATGGTGGGCGCTCGGACTCGTCGGCGCGCGCCCCGTCGAGCAGAAGAAAGGCGCCGACCACGGCATTGACGGCAAAATCCTTTTCCGCGACGACCCCAAAGCCGCCAAGCCGGAGCAAATCATCATTCAGGTCAAAGGCGGCAAGACCGGCGTGAAAGACGTGCGCGATTTGCGCGGCGTGCTCGACCGCGAGAAAGCCGCCATCGGCATTTTGATTTCCCTCCAGCCGCCCACCGCTCCGATGGAAACCGAAGCCGCGAGCGCCGGTTTCTACGAACACAAAACCAACAAGCAGAAATTCCCGCGCCTCCAACTCCGCACAGTGAAAGAATTGATGGAGGGCAAAAACATTGAGCGCCCGTCCAGTGCCGCAAGCTACGACGAGACATTCAAGAAAGCGCCAGAGTCGAAAAAGAAAGTTGTTGAGCAGGGTGAATTGGAAGTCTGAGCGTCATGAATCTGCCCAACCAACTCACCGTTTCGCGCTTCGTGCTCACGGTCGCGTTTCTGGTGGCGATCTATTGGGAGTTCCCGTTCAACGAAACGGTGGCGCTCGTCATCTTCTGCCTGGCCGGCATTACCGATTGGGTCGATGGCGCCATTGCGCGACAACGCAAGCTTATCACCAACTTCGGCGTGCTCATGGACCCGCTCGCGGACAAAATCCTCACGTGCTCCGCGTTCATCGCTTTCGTCGGCCTGCATTACATTCCCGCGTGGATGGTCGTCCTCATCGTCGCGCGCGAACTGGCGATTACGGGCCTGCGATTGCTGGCGGCCTCCAAGCAGCAAGTGCTCGCGGCCGAGGGCTACGGCAAACACAAAACGATTTCGCAAATCACCACCATCATCGCGATTCTGGTAGAGGTGAGCTACCTGCAGTGGGGCGCGCTGGGCAGATTGATCTTCGGCGCGTGGGTGCATCTGTTCACCGAGCTGTCCATCTGGTTGACAGTCGTGTTGACGTTCGTGTCCGGCACGCTCTACTTGTGGCGGAATCGAAAGCTTTACTTAGATGATCTTTAAGTGGCTGTATGGAAACCGGTTTTCTTTTTGGCACGAGCCCGGTTGCACTCTTCAACTTGGGATGGTTCGAATTTGTCTTAATCAGCAGCACCATCCTGATATTGCTCTACCGAAACAGGCTCGTGGATTGGGTGCAAGAGATCTCGGAAGGACTCAAACAAGGCTGGCGGGAATTTCTCGATGCCATTCGTCACGTTGGTTCTGAATTGACCGGATCGTCTCATCCCGACGTTGGTTTGAAACAATTTGTCACTGACACGATCAAAGGCCAAGAACCCGGCTCGGTCGCTTTGGATTACGCGGCGGGGCAAGAAGAACGTTGGTGGATCAAGCCCGAAATGAGCCTCAAACTTTTCATCGCGCAGGGCTTTGGCGTCGGGCGAATTCCATTCGCTCCCGGCACATTCGGATCGCTGCTCGGTTTCGTGTGGTTCGCCATCTTGTTGCGAGTGGCAAACGGAAATCTTCCGGTATTTCTGCTTGGCTGTTTTGCCGGGGTCGGAGTTTCCGTCTGGCTCTGTGTTCTCCTTGATGAACACGACGGCTCGATATGAGCCAGTGACCACCGCCTGCGTCGCGGCTCCGGTAAACCAGTAAATCACCGCCCCGCCCATCAATAGGCCCATCATAATCGACGGTTGAACCAGGCTGAGATGTTCCATCACCTTCCCGTATTTACCTTCCAACAGCATAATGATGCTGAACACCATCGTGGTCGCGCCGACCACCGCGGTGCCGATCAGCAC